>CALDSM010000268.1 GCA_937923585.1 uncultured bacterium | reverse complement strand
GGCAGAGGTGACGGACAAGGAGTTGCCCAGCGCCTATCACCATCTGCGTTTTGGCATCGAGGGCACGGATGAGTATTTGGTCATCGCCACCACACGTCCCGAACTGCTGGCCGCGTGTGTGGCTGTAATAGTCCATCCCGACGACGACCGCTACAGGGCGTATGTCGGAAAGAATGCTGTGACGCCGCTGTTTAAGGCACCCGTCCCCATTTTCACCGACGAGAAGGCCGACCCCGAAAAGGGCACCGGCGTGGTCATGGTTTGCACCTTTGGCGACCAGACCGACGTCGAGTGGTGGCGCGATTTTCGCCTGCCGCTGCGCCAAATTCTGGGCGGCGACGGGCGGCTGCTGCCCATCACTTTCGGTCCCAAGGGCGGCGACACGGGCTGGGACAGTCTCGATCCGGACGCGGCCAACGAGGTGTATTCGCACCTCCAGGGGCTGCCCACCAAGAAGGCACAGGCCGCCATTGTGGAAATCGCCGAGGCAACCGAGGGCGTGATTGACGGTCCGAAGAAAGAAATCGTCCACGCGGTGAAGTTCTTCGAGAAAGGCGACCGCCCGCTCGAACTCATCCCCGCGCGCCAATGGTATGTCAAGATCATAGACAAGAAGGAAGCCCTGTTGGAACAGGGCCGCAAGATTCAGTGGCATCCCGACTTCATGAGCAAGCGCTACGAGCACTGGGTCGAGGGGCTCAATTCCGACTGGTGCCTGAGCCGTCAACGCTTCTTTGGCGTTCCCATCCCCGTCTGGTACAAGGTGGACGAGCACGGGCTTGCGCGCTACGATCAGATCATCGTGCCCGCGTCGGAAACGCTGCCGATAGACCCGCTCGACGACGTCCCGCCCGGATACACCGAAGACCAGCGCGATCAGCCCGGCGGTTTCACCGGCGATCCGGACGTGCTCGACACCTGGGCGACCAGTTCACTGACGCCGCAGATTGCCAGCCGCTGGATCGAGGATAAGGCGCGGCATCAGAAACTGTTCCCGATGGACATCCGTCCGCAAAGCCACGAAATCATCCGCACCTGGGCCTTCTATACCATCGTCAAAGCCTACCTGCACGAGAACGAGATTCCCTGGAAGAACGTGGTCATCAGCGGCTGGATTCTCGATCCCGACCGCAAGAAGATGTCCAAGAGCCAGGGCAACGTCATCACGCCCGAACCGCTCATTGACCAGTACGGCGCCGACAGCGTCCGCTACTGGGCCGCCCGCGCCCGTCTCGGCGTGGACACCGCCTACGACGAGCAGGTGTTCAAGGTCGGCAGGAAGCTCTGCACCAAGCTGTTCAACGCCAGCAAATTCGCCATCGGCCGCTTTGCGGACATTCCGGCGGCGCAACTGGGTCCGGAGAAGGTCACCACCGAGGTGGATCGCGCGGTGGTTGCCGAACTGCGGCCGCTGCTCGAGCGCGCCACGCAGTCCTTTGACGAGTTTGACTACGCCCAGGCACTGAGCATGGTCGAGGACTTCTTCTGGCGCGTCTTCTGCGACAACTATCTTGAGATCGCCAAGCAACGCACCTACGAGGAAACCCTGAGCGAAGGGCGGCTGTCGGCCTGCGCCACGCTGCGGTTGCTGCACCGGTGCCTCGTGCGCCTGCTGGCGCCCTTCGTGCCCTACATTGCCGAAGAAGTATGGCAGTGGGCCTATGCGGACGACGCCGACATGAAGAACTCCGTACACGTCAGCCCCTGGCCGCTGGCGGACGAACTGGCGTCCATTCCCGGTCCCAAGACGGCGGACATTTGGGCCACGGCGGTGGAAGTGGTGGACCTGCTGCGCAAGGCCAAGGCCGACGCCAACAAGAGCATGGCCGCGCCCATCAGCACCGCGGACATCACCGTGAAGGCCGGGGCCGTTTTGGCGCTTGAGCCCGCGCTGGACGACATCAAGAAGATGCTCCGCATCGGAGAGATCAATGTAGTTGCGGCGGCCTCCGACGAGGTCGCTTCCTCAGTGCAGGTGGTCTTCGAAGAGATCATTGATCAGGCCTGACCGAACTGAGAAGAATACGGGGCCGCTGCAACCGATTGGAGTTGCGGCGGCCCTTTCGGTTGTTGGACGGAATCACCAAGGAGGGTGTACGGCATGCACATGCTTCTCGGAGTGGCAATCCTGGTCTTGGCTGTGTTTGCAGTGGTAGCCCTGGTGTCCCGGCGCAAATCGCTCCCCTGCCCCGTGTGGCTGGGGTGGATGGTCGAAATGGACAACCCCTTCACCAAGACCACCGTGCGGCGGAAATCATTTCCCATTTGGGGCTGGACCCCGGCATGACCGTGCTCGACGCTGGCTGCGGTCCCGGACGGCTGACCATCCCACTGGCCAAGGCAGTCGGCCCGCTGGGGTGCGTGGTGGCCGTGGACCTTCAAGTTGGTATGCTTGACCGCACACGAAAGAAGGCGCAGGGCGCTCACCTGGACAACATTGAGTTTATCCGAGCCGGTCTCGGCGACGGGAGACTGGGACAGGAACGTTTTGACCGGGCCTTGCTGGTGACCGTCCTGGGAGAGGTCCCGAACCGTGAGGGGGCGTTGAAGGAAATCTTCAATGCGTTAAAACCCGGCGGGCTGCTTTCCGTCACGGAGGTCATTTTCGATCCCCATTTCCAACGTCAAC
>CALDSM010000267.1 GCA_937923585.1 uncultured bacterium | reverse complement strand
GTCCTTGACGCCCAGTTTCGCCGCAGAGTCGCCAAAGATGACCGCGGGGTTCAGGCTTTCCTTGACACCGGGAACGGTCATGGCAATGCCAAGCTGCTTCTCGACGTATTCCACGGATGGAAGCAGCAGCGCGGCCTGGGTTGTTTCCGGCATCAGGGAAAGGGGGCTGCCCTGCGCCCACGCACCGGCGGCCATTCCGACGCCAATTATGGCGGCAAGCACCAGGCACAGCGCGTTCTTGCGGGTAGTTACAGTCATCATGCTTATCGCTCCTCCTGAAAGGGTGTTTTGGCTGCTCTCAGCCGACATTTTCACACAGAGACAATTACTATAGCAGGTAAAGGCGAAAAAAAAAAGCCGTGCTTTTGACCCGTGGAGGCCCTGCAAGGTTTCCTTTCCGCACAATCTCGAAAGATCAATCTCAGGCTACCCCTTTCGAGTGGCTCGCCGCCGCAGTTGGCCAAAGCGCCAACACAAGCACAACTCGTGATTTCCGTTCACCTTATGGACTGCATGAACGACGCGCATCGGACCCCGATGGTCTCTTTTCGGGAGTCCGTTTCGTCCACACGGCCCATTTCGTTCATAATATCCCGGGTTTCGAATGCTTCCCAGGGCCGGTTGGCACTTTCGGGTCGCCAGACAACCTGTGAGTCTATATTAACGCGAGGGAGAACGGACATGGAGACAGGGTTTACGCGACGGCGCTTCTTGGGCGGAACCGCGGGGCTGGCCGCATTCAGCGTGATGCGGGCCGCCACGGCACGGGGAACGGACGCCAATTCCAAGGTCGAGGTGGGCGTGATTGGCCTCGGCGGACGGGGCGACATGATCGCCCAGTTCATCGAGGAGCACGGCGGATACAAAATCACCGCCATCGCGGACTATTTCCCGGAAGTGGCCGATGCCGCCGGAGAACGGCATGCTGTGCCAAAGGAACGCCGGTTCAGCGGCCTGATGGGGTACAAACGGCTGCTCGAAAGCAGGGTGGACGCGGTCTTCCTGGAAACACCCCCTTACTGTTTCCCGGAACACACCGCCACCGCGGTGGAGGCCGGATGCCACGTGTACATGGCCAAGCCCGTGGCCTGTGACGCGCCCGGCTGCCTGGAGGTCCGGGAGTCTGCCAAGAAGGCGCAGGCAAAGGACAGGGTGTTCCTCATTGACTTCCAGACCCGCACCGACCCGCTCTACATCGAGGGCATTGCGCGGGTGCACAAGGGCGAGATTGGCAAGATAGGCATGCTGAGTTCGCTGTACACGGACGAGTCCTTCTCGGACCCACCGCTCACGGCAAACGTGGAAAGCCGCCTCCAGCATCTGATTTGGGTCAATGATGACGCCCTGGGCGGCGGGTATCTGGTCAATGCGGGGATTCATGCCATTGACGTGGCGCTGTGGTTGGCGGGCGGTACACCGGTGAGCGCCACAGGGGCCTCCCGCATCGCCCGAAACGATCCCCACGGAGACACGCACGATGTGTATTCGCTCACCTATGAGTTCGCGGACGGACTGATCCTGAACCATCGCGGCGAGCACCTGAGGAACAGATTCGAGTTCCATGCGGACTGCACCGCGCACTGCCAGGACGGGTACCTGGAAACGGGCTATTCGGGAAAGGTGGCCATGCCCGGGAGAAATACGTCATGGGAAGGCGGTGGCGTCAAAGAGCTTTACCAGGTCGGGGCAAAACGGAATATCGCGACCTTCCATGACAACATCGTGGGGCGCAAGTACGAGAATCCGACCGTGGAACCCAGCATCAACGCCGCGCTTGCCGCGATCCTGGGCCGCGAAGCAGGGCTGCGCCGGACGAAAGTGACTTGGAACGAGATGATCGCGGAGAAACGGCGGCTGACGCCCAATCTCGACGGACTCAAGATGTAACGAAAAGCAACCACGCCGGTGTTCGACTGAATGGGGGGTGATGTCCAGATTCTGGATTTCTGTGTCCAGTTTCTGGAATCTGGCGTCCAAAGTCTGGAATCTGGACACATGGGGTGCGCGGAACCGCTCAGCGAACACCGGTTGACGGTCAGGGGCGGCCTCTGCGGCTGTGATTTCCTGCTTCACCAACGCGGGTGTGCCCGCATTCTTTCCGCAAAGGGCAAACAATCGCCGCATTATATAACGTGTATACTTACACTGCATATTTCATGATAATTGTATAAGCTCTCTGGCATAGTTCGTACAAAAATAGTGCTTGACAAATAGTTTCTCTTGTGGTACAAAATGATTCAGTCAAGTTGTTCGGTTCAGCCAAAAACGTGTGGAGGGTGCCGGGCAACGGGGATGCAAACGCCAAGCCAGCCGGGGCTGGCCGGGCACGGGGAGTTGGGCCATGCTGATGTATTCGCGCCACAGAACCTTCTATCGTTTTTTTTTGTGCCCTTACGTTGGTTTTGGTGCTTCCCGCGTGGATTCAACTCGGGGAATTGCTCAGCCCCGCCGCATGGGCCGCGATGTCGCCGCCCACAGAGGTCATTCCTCCGCTGACGCTCCTGCCTGAGGAGGCGCTGGCCCTGTTTCGAGGCGGTCCCGCCTCGGATGCCACCGCACCGCCCGCCGCCAAACTGCCGGAAGGCAAGATCCTGCTCGCCCGGTTGTCGGAGGATCAGTCCTCCGCGTC
>CALDSM010000266.1 GCA_937923585.1 uncultured bacterium | reverse complement strand
CAGGCCCAATGGGCTGCGGTGATGGGGGCGGTGCCGAGCCCCAACACCGGGCCGGACCTGCCCGTGGACGCCGTGTCGTGGGAAGACGCCGGCCTTTTTGTGAAACGCCTGAACCGGCATGCGAAGGACGTGCGTCTCCGCCTCCCCACGGAGGCGGAATGGGAGTACGCCTCCCGTGCCGGCGCAGACACGCCCTACTTTTTTGGCTCAGACAATTCCCAACTTCCCAGTTTTGCCTGGTGCTCCGTGCAGAGGAAGGACCGAGTGCAGCCCGTCGGACGCTTGCAGCCAAATCCATGGGGTCTGTTTGACATCTACGGAAATGTGTCCGAATGGTGCTCAGATTGGTTTGGTCTGGATTACTACCGGGCATCGCCGCCCGCCGACCCCCAGGGTCCCCAGCAGGGGTCTGAACGCATACTGCGCGGAAGCACATACAGGGACGATCGAAGCATTTCAACCAGTTTTCGCCGCAATTGGTTTCCTCCCAACATGCGACGGGATGCCATCGGGCTGCGTCTCTGCGCCGAATCGTCGTGAAAGTGGCCAATGCCGCGCCTTGGTGTCCGCTTCTCACAATCCATGGCGGCGGAACGGGTTTTCCACGATTCAAGCCAGACTAGCCAACTGGGAATGTGCCATGCCCCCCCTTCTTGAACACATAAATCGCCCACCCCAGCGTTTCTCGTCCCCACCTCAGATATGCTGACTTGCTGTCACGCACGCGCTTCAGCACGGTCTCCACATCTGGATCATCCCGGTGGTCGCTCGCCCAAGCCTCCGCAGCGTACCACTGCAACCCTTCATATCTATCCCAGTCATCCTGGTTGCTTACGAGTGTGTAGACGGCCTCCAATCCGAGCTCTCGCCCGGCCTCTGCATTCTGACAATGTGTCCCGAAGTCGTTTCGTGTGACTCCGACCGCCTCCAAATACGCTCCTTCCGGTTCTTGCCGCCAGTACGGTTCTCCCACAACGATCCAACTTTCCGGGGCTGCCATCTTCTGCAGCGCGTTCAACGTCCCTTGATGCCCGCCATAGATCCAACTCGCGCCGATGCAGGCCACCAGATCAAAGCTTTCCGGGGTCTCTGGGACATACTGGGCCCCGTCCATCTCCAAGAAATGGAGTTGGGCGTCCGGAATACGTTCTTGATGCTTCTTGCGGACATCAGCAATGCAGTGGGGAGAGATATCAACCCCTGTTCCTGTCATTTGCCGGTGCCGTTCTGCAAGCCTGATGAGAAACTCGCCCTTCCCCGTGGCGATATCAAGCACCCGTGCCCCGGGTTTCAGCGGCAGCAGTGTGACAAGCTGTTCCAGTTTCTCAAGGCTCATCGGATTGCAGAGAATGTGCTCCCGATGCGTGATGTCAAAGAACTTCCACATGTCCATACGTAGACCACCTTCTTCAATGCCAGCCGTACCACCAGATCTTCCGGCTTGCTCACGGACTTCTTGGCTTCATGGATAATAGCACGGTGAAGCAGCTGAAAGTCGCGCTCCGCCAGTTCTGTCAGGGAACGGGCCGGTTTCTTGATAACCAGCCGCCCTAAATGAAGAAACGCCACCCGTGTGACGCGGGTGGCGTGAATAGACTGGCTCCGCGACCAAGACTCGAACTTGGGACCTAGTGGTTAATCCCGCCTTCGGCGGGACTCTGCCGACTGAGCCCGCGCTACGTTTGCGCTCCTTCGAGAAAGCGGCCAATGCCGCGTTTCTTTACCTGCCTCTCCCTGAGCATGGCGGCGGAACGGGTTTCCCACGATTCACGCCAAACGACCTTCCAGGGCCCATCGAAACGTTTGGTGGTCTTTGACCCATGGTAGTCTGGGTCATTATGTTGACGCACGCGGCGTTCAACGTCTTCCGTGGAACCACAGTAGTACCGCCCAGTGGTCTCACTTTGCAGGATATAGACCCAGTACATAAAGAAGCGCCACCCGCGTGACGCGGGTGGCGTGAATAGACTGGCTCCGCGACCAAGACTCGAACTTGGGACCTAGTGGTTAATCCCGCCTTCGGCGGGACTCTGCCGACTGAGCCCGCGCTACGTTTGCGCTCCTTCGAGAAAGCGGCCAATGCCGCGTTTCTTTACCTGCCTCTCCCTGAGCATGGCGGCGGAACGGGTTTCCCACGATTCACGCCAAACGACCTTCCAGGGCCCATCGAAACGTTTGGTGGTCTTTGACCCATGGTAGTCTGGGTCATTATGTTGACGCACGCGGCGTTCAACGTCTTCCGTGGAACCACAGTAGTACCGCCCAGTGGTCTCACTTTGCAGGATATAGACCCAGTACATAAAGAAGCGCCACCCGTGTGATGCGGGTGGCGCGAATAGACTGGCTCCGCGACCAAGACTCGAACTTGGGACCTAGTGGTTAACAGCCACCCGCTCTACCGACTGAGCTATCGCGGAATATGTCGAAAGACCAGTGATATTAACAAATAAGTGGGGCTGGATTCAAATTGTCGGTGCCGTTCGCATTGTGAAGCGGTGTTGCCGCGTGTGCTATTCTTTGTCTGCGGGCGGCCTTGTGGTGTCGTCCTTATCCCGGTCAATTTGAGGTCGGGAAAGTTGTATCTGCCCAATGCAGGGGCGCCTGGAAGGGGCTGAGAGCAGTCCATGAACACAGCGGAATGGCAGCCAAATTCGTGGCGGCAGCGCGCGGCGGCGCAGCAGCCGGATTATGATGATCCGACAGCGGTGGATGCCGCGCAGGCACTGCTCGGCGGAAAGCCGCCCATTGTCGCGCCGGGTGAGGCGGACCGGCTCCGTGCCGACCTTGCGCTGGCGGCGCAGGGACGGCGTTTCGTGCTGCAAGGAGGCGACTGCGCGGAGCGTTTTGAGGAATGCACGGCGTCGAACCTGACCCGGCTGCTTCAGGTCCTGCTGCAGATGAGCCTGGTGCTGACCTATGCCACGCGCAAGCCCGTCATCCGCATCGGCCGGGTCGCGGGACAGTATGCCAAGCCGCGCAGCAAGGCCGTCGAGATGGTGGACGGGGCCGAATTGCCGGTCTACCGCGGTGATCTGATCAATGACATTGCAGCAACGCCGGAAGCGAGGAAGGCCGACCCGCACCGCATGGTCGAGGGCTATCACCATGCCACCGCGAGCCTGAATTTCATCCGGGGGCTGATCGAGGGTGGTTTTGCCGACCTGCACCATCCGGAACAGTGGGATCTGGACTTTATCGAGCAGAGCCCCGACAGCGAGGCCTACCAGCGGGTCGTTGACGCCATCAGCGACGCGGTGAAGTTTATGACGACCGTGGGCGAGGGCGGTTCGCTGGAAACGCTGCGGCGCGTGTCGTTCTACACGTCGCACGAGGCGCTGCTGCTGCCTTATGAGGAGGCCATGACGCGCCGCACCGCGGGGCAGTGGCACAATTTGGGCGCGCACTTCCTGTGGCTCGGCTACCGCACCTGCCAGAGGGACGGCGCGCACGTGGAATACCTGCGCGGCATTCGCAACCCGGTCGGCATCAAGGTCGGTCCCAACATGCCCGCCGCCGACCTCGTCGGGATTCTGGACCGAATTGACCCGGACCGCGAACCGGGACGGGTGACGCTGATCACACGGTTCGGTGCCGAGCGGGTGGGGGAGTGCCTGCCCGGATATTTGCATGCCGTCGGCCAGTCGGGCCATCCGGTGCTGTGGCTCTGCGACCCCATGCACGGTAACACCCGCGCCACCGCCGAAGGCCACAAGACGCGGCACGTCACCGACGTCTTTTCCGAGCTGGAGCAGACTTTTGAAATGCACGCTTCGGTCGGCACCACGCTCGGCGGAGTCCATTTCGAACTGACCGGTTCGCCTGTCACCGAATGCGTGGGCGGGTCGGGCGGCGTGCGCGCCCAGCAGCTCGGCGACTGTTACCAAACCGCCTGCGATCCCCGCCTCAACGGCGCCCAGGCGCTCGAAATGGCCTTTCTCATCGCCAGGCTGCTGCGCTAAAAGGCTTGCCCCGGACCCCGTTTTTCGCGTATGGTATGGCTCCTTTCGCGCCCCGATAGTTCAGTGGATAGAACGAACGCCTCCTAAGCGTTAGACACAAGTTCGATTCTTGTTCGGGGCGCCATTTCTTTCTGCGCCGGGGGGCACGGAGAGAGGATTTGGGAATCAGTCAGAAGAAAAACGGCAGAAGGCGGACAGGAATGTCTGCTCCACATTGGGCACATCAACTGACGGCCCACAACGAGACCAATCATGGCAGTTCGCTTAATTCTATCTGACATTGACGGATGCATCAGCCCCGAGGAATCGGAGGCTTGGGTCTGGGAACGGTTCTCCAGGTTTGTGCAGATGGTTCGCGACGCCTCTGCGGGGCGTTCGGCTCTGGCGCCGATGACCCTGTGTACGGGCCGTCCCCAGCCCTACGCCGAGGCGCTGATGAAAGTGCTCGACATCCGTTTCCCGTCCGTCTGCGAGAGCGGGGCCATTTTGTATTCGTTGAGCGACAATTGCTCGCGCATGGCGCCGGAAATCACGCCGGAGCGGGTGCTCGGTCTTCAGGCACTGCGCCACCGCATTGTCACGGAGATCTTCCCTGATTTTCCCGGCCTGGTGTACCAGTGCGGCAAAGAGGCCCAGATGTCGCTCTACTGCGAGCGTCCCGAGTGCTTCCCCGAGGTGGGGCGGCGCGTCGCCGAGTTTGCCGCCACCATACCCGGCCTGGACGTGATCATCACGCCGTCGCACTGCTACATCAACATTGACCTGCCCGGCGTGACCAAGGGTGCGGCCATAGGCAGACTGCTCGCCGACCTCGGCATCGCCCGCGAAGAGGCGGCGGGCATCGGTGACACGCTGGGTGATCTGTCCATCCGCGACGCGGTGGGCTTCTTCGCTTGCCCGTCCAACGCGGTGGACGCGCTCAAGCGCGTTGCCGACTATGTGTCGCCCCATCCCGACATCCAGGGCATGCTCGACATCCTCGAACGGCCTGAAATGCGCCGGGCCTGAACCTCGGTTCCTTTGCCGGGACTCAATGCATGCACCTGCCAAAAGGACAGCAGGACCGCAGTCCAAACCAGTGAATAATACGGTTCATTCGGGCGTTCTACTGGTGTATGCTAAAGTCCTGACAGATTATGGGATAACTGTGGGCTGAGGACGCTGCGGCTTGTCCCGTGGTCGGGAGCGTGTTAAGGATAGACCGGTCCTTCAACCTTCCAGCAAATGGGGAGTAGTGCCATGCGCACCGTGCGGCTGAGCCTCGTTACCGCAGTATTGTTTCTTGTTCTGACATTGGGCGCGGTCCATTTGGGGTGTTCGCCCGCGCCCGGCACGCCGCCGAAGGTCGGCCCATTGCCCGTTGAGGCCCAGTCCCCGAAGGAGAATCCACCTCCGGAACCGGCGGCCACGCTTCCTCCCATCGGGGAAAGCGCCAAGCCGGAGCCAGCCACCGCACAGAAGGCCGACTATTTGGAGGTGGTGGGCGTCTATCCGCTGCCGGAGTCCAGCATTGAACGTCTGGCCGTGCTGTACCTGAGCGAAGCGGTGGTGTGTCCGCAGGACAAGGACGGCAACGAGAAGCCGCCGATCCGGGTGGAACCCAAAGAGGCCAAGTTCAGCTGCAAGGTCAGGGACAATCACATTGCGGTCCACCTGGCGGATGAAATCAAGGATGCCCCGTTCAGTTTCATCAGCATTACTGTTGATCCGGGGCTGAAGTCGGCGTCGGGCAAACCCATCAATCCGGCGACCGGGCCCATCTTGCTGCCCACAGGCAGGGAGGGGACGGTGGCCGTCAATGCCTGCACGCTGGCCGACGGCAAGCTGTCCGCGACTCTTACGGGTCCGATTCCCGCCGCCCTCCTCGAAAAGTACTACACGCGAACGGTGAATGATGCGAAGGGCACGCCGCTCACGGCGGAATCCAAGCCCGAGGGGCCGGATTCAGCCAAGTTCGCGGTGGATCTTGCCGGGCCCGTCGCCGGGCTTCCGGCAACGCTCATCTTCACCCGCACGGCCGAATCGGCGGGGCCGCTGGACGCTTGGCTGGCACCGGCGCTGAAAGTCTCCCTGCCTGCGGGCAACCCCCTCACGCTGAAGCGCGTTGACTGGACCAAGTCCACCGACGAAACGCGGGATGCGCTTAAAGTCACACTTTCGGAGAGCGTCAAAACGGCGGACTTCATCAAGCAATTGAAAGTGTCCCGCGCCGACAACAAGAACCCGGTCCAATTCACCGTCTCGAAGGAGACCACCGATTCCGAATGGAATTCCGTCTTGGGTGTTGTGCTGGATTCAGCGTCCGTGGGTGATGCAAAGACGCTGGAGTTGGAAGTGTCGGCACCGCTCATCGTGAAGAACGCCTTTCTCCTGGAACCGTTGCACCAGAATGTCGAACCCACGACGGGCGCGCCCGAAGGCGCATCCGAGGAGGGACAGGACGACGACAAGACGCTGCACGCCACCTGGCAGTATTGGGACCAGGCAGGGCTGGAGGGGCTGCGCTACGAGATGAACTTCAATGCGCCGGTAGATGTCGAGGTACTGAAGAAGGCGTTGACTGTCAAGCCCGAAGTGGCCGAACTTGAGGTCAAGAGCCGGGGCGATTCCATCAGTCTTTCCGGGAACTGGAAGACGGGCCAGCAGTACCAGATCAGCATCGCCGACACGCTCCAGAGCGTTGACGGGAAACGGAACACGCAGGCGGGCGGGTTCGCCATTCAAACCGAACCGGCGCCCAAGGTGCTCGCGGTCGGGCTTAACCTTCCCGCCAACCGGTTCTACATCGCGCGCAGGGACCTGGGTCCAATGCCGATGGCCGCGCGCAACATCACCGAGGCCAGCATCCGGCTCTCGCGCCTGTTTCCGTCAAACATCGCCCGCGCCGTGAACGACATGGATGACGGCAAGACCTACGGCTATTTCGACGAGCAGTACACCGAGCCGCTGGCCACGCGCGACCTCAAGTTCCCGGACACGCCGGACACGCTGAACACGGTTGCGATGAATGTGGACAAGCTGATGCCCGCCGACAAGCGCGGCGTGTTCACGCTCCACTCGATGTCCAAAGGCCGCGAATACGACACCAAGATCCTGCTGTGGACCGACATCGGCCTGGTGTCGCATTTCAAGGACAATGAACTGATCGTTTTCGCCCACAACCTCTACACGCTGGAACCGCTCGCCGGGGCGAAGGTTACCGTGTATTCGAACAAGTCGCAGGCGGTTGCCGCGGCAGACACGGACGCCTCGGGCACGGTCCACTTCACCGGTCTTGAGGCGCGGATGGGCAAGCCCACGGTGGTCGTCGCGGAAACGCCAAGCGACGCGACCTTCCTGCGGCTGACAGCGCGCGAAGAGGACGGCACGCCGTTCAAGGAGAACATGCCCGCGTTTGAGAAGGATGGGTATGACGGCTACATCTATCTCGACCGGAACCTCTACCGTCCCGGCGAGACCGTGCATGCGCGTTGGATCGTGCGCACGCACATTACCGACGCCGCGGCCAATGTGCCGCTGCTCTTCCAGGTGCAGAACCCAAAGAACCGGCTGCTCCAGTCCGTGCCGGTGACGCTGTCCGATTTGGGTACGGGCGGATTTGACCTCGTTACCGAGAAGCCTTTCCAGACAGGCAAGTACACGGTGGAACTGCGCGTGCCCGGCTCCAAAGAACCCATCGGCACGGCCTTCTTCAACCTGGAGGAATTCGTGCCCAACCGCATGAAGGCAACCGTCACGGTGGATAAGGCACTGTGGAAGCCGGACGAAGCGGTCAACATCGGCGTGAAGGCGGAGAATCTCTACGGCGGCGCGGCGGCCAACCGCCAGTCCGAGGCGCTCATCATCCTGAGACCCGGCGAGTTCAAGGCGGACAAGTGGCCGGGATTCTCGTTCACCAACGACGACAGGCTGGAGCCGATTTTGGAGAAACTGGGCCAGCAGCAGACCGACCAGGACGGCAACGCCGCGTACACGTTCACCTACACCGCCCGCGACAAGGTTACCACGCCCCTGCAGGCGTCGGTGCGCGGCATGGTGTTTGAACTGGGCGGACGCGAGGTGCGCGCCAGGGCCGACGCAACGGTGTTTCCCGCGCCCGTCGCGCTGGGCATGGCCGTGGCGCCGGTTGCCGGGCAGGCATCGGCGGAGGTGTCGGTGGTCGCCATCACCGCCGATCAGGCTCCCGCCACGCTGGACAAGGTGAACGTGGCGCTGGAACGGGAAGACTGGATAAACAACGTCCGGCGCTATTCAAGCCACAATGAGCCGTGGTACGTCAAGGTGTTCCGGTTGGTTGAAGACCGCGAGGTGCCGCTTGCCAATGGCACCGGCAAGACATCCTTCAGCTTCGACAACACCTGGGGGCGCTACCGCATCCGGGTGCATTCTGAAGCCACGCCGCTGTTCAGCAGCACGATCATCAACAGCCGTTGGAATCGCATCGAGACGGACCATGTGGTCAGCAAGCCGGAACTCATTGACTTGCGGCTTAACAAGGACCTCTACGAAATTGGCGACGCCTGCGAGCTGCACATTCGGTCACCCTTTGACGGCACTGCGTTCATTGCGGTGCAGGGCGACAGTTTCAAGCAGACCTTTGTGCAGCCCGTGGTGCAGGGCGAGGGCATGGTCTCGTTCCCCGTCGCCGACCAGCACTATCCCAATGCGTGGCTGGAAGTAACCGTCGTCCGCAAGGTGGACAAGGAGAAGACCCAGGCCTATCCCTTCTCCAGTTTCGCGATGATTAACCTTCCGGTCAACGACGGCCGCAGGCGCATCGTGGTGGGCTATCCGGACCTGCCCGCGGAAATTCGGCCCGCGCAGAAGGTGAACTTCGTGGTCGAAACGAAAGACAGCGCGGGCAACCCGGTCGCGGCCGAGGTCACGCTGGCCGCCGTGGACGAAGGCATACACGGCATTCTCGACTACGCCAATCCGGACCCGTACACCTGGTTCCAGCGCACACGGCAGGTGGACATGCGCCGGGCGCACTACTACGACAAGGTGGCCTACGACTTTGACGCCTCGGCCATTGGCGGCGATGCGATGGAGAAGCGCCTGGGCGGCGCGCCGCAAATCGGCGACAACTGGATTAAGCCGGTGGCGCTGTGGTCGGGCGCGGTGACCACCGATGCCGGCGGCAGGGCGACGGTTTCCTTTGATGTGCCCGAGTTCAACGGCCAGTTGCGGCTGGTGGCGGTGGCTGTGGACAAGACCGCCACGGGCATGGCGGCGGCAAACCTCTATGTGCGCCGTCCCTACATCATGCAGGCGAGCATGCCGCGCTTCGCGCTCTACGGCGACCAGTTCGGCTGCGGCGTGAACGTCATCAACACCACCAACGAGGCACGCCGCGCCGTGGTGCGCTGGCACACGGAAGGCACGGTGGCCGGAAACGGCGAGCAGAAAGCCGACCTCGCACCCGGCAAGGATGCCTACTTCAAGGCCGAGTTCACCACGAGCGCGATCGGACAGGGCAAAATCCTCTGGGAGGTGGACATCCTGAATGCCGCGGATGACACGGTGATCGAGCATCTGGCGCAGGAGGCACCCCTGCCGGTGCGTCCGCCCGCCGCATGGCGCACGGAGCATCTGCTGGCCGCCGTGAACCCAGGAGAGACCAAGACATATCAGAACACAACGTTTATCGAAGACGCGTCGGTGGAACTCAAGCTGACGGCCACGGCCAATCCGCTGTACCGGCTTCAGCGGAACCTGAACTTCCTGGTGCACTATCCTTACGGCTGCGTCGAGCAGACCACCTCGTCGGTCATGCCGCTGTACCTCATCCAGAAAAGCCCTGAAATGCTGCTCGGACTCAGGGACTTGCCGCCCAACGTGGACGCGGCCAAGATGGTGCAGGGGTACATCCAGGCGGGTGTTTCCCGGCTGTTCTCCATGCAGACGGCCGGCGGCGGCCTGGCGTACTGGCCGGGCGGCCCGGATGCCTATCCCTACGGCTCGGTTTACGCGGCGCACTTCCTCACGCTGGTCTTAAAGGACAACGCCGCATCGGTGCCGGAGAAGGCGTTCCGTTCGTTGCAGGATTATCTTCGGAAGGTTATGAAGGGGGGGGGCCATGACGACAGCAATGCGGGCCTGTACGCCCGCGCCTATGCCTGTTATGTGCTTTGCATGGACGGCCAACTGGACGCCATCGAGTACATTCCGCGGTTTGACACGGTGACGCTGCCCGAACCGGCGCGTTGGCTGCTGGCTGCGGCGCTGGCCAGAAACACCGCCGACCCGGCGCGCGTGCAGAAATACCTGGAAACCGCGCCGAGCAGGCCCTACGAAGAGCGGGAGTTCGCGGAGACGCTGAACTCCGAGGTGCGCAACACGGCGATCCGGCTGCTGGCCGGCAGCGAGATGAACCTGTCCGCCGCGAAGCTCCAGCCGCTCGTGAACACGCTGGCGGGCTGGTTGGACAGTCATACCTATTACGGCATGACCACCCACGACGCAGCGTTCGTGTTTGCGGCGCT
>CALDSM010000265.1 GCA_937923585.1 uncultured bacterium | reverse complement strand
ATACGAGATCTGATCGTGACTGGAGTTCAGACGTGTGCTCTTCCGATCTCTGGTCTGCTATGCCTGCATCTTCAGCGGCGACCGCACGGCCGGCCGTGCCGGTCTCGGCGCGGTCATGGGCGCGAAGAACCTGAAAGCGGTGACCGCATCCGGGAATGTGAAGATCGAGGTGGCCCACCGCGAGAAGATGAAGAAGATCTACGGCGCCTGGGTCAAGATGCTTCAGGCGCACCCGCTCACCGGCGAGGCCATGCCCAAGTACGGCACCGGCTTCCTGCTCCGCATCATGCAGCAGCGCCGTGCGCTGGCCACGCGCAACTACAAATACGGCCAGTTCAAGGACTTCGACATGATTTCCGGCCAGACGCTGGCCGAGAAGCACCTGATCAAGAACATCGGCTGCACGACCTGCCCCATCAAGTGCGGGCGGCTGGTAACCGTGGATGGGAAGGCCGTGAAGGGACCGGAACTGGAAACGCTGGGGCTGCTCGGATCGAACCTCGAGAACAACGACCTTTCCAAAATTCTCAAGTGGAATTATGTGCTGGACGAGCTGGGCATGGACACCATCAGCGCCGGCAGTTCCATAGGGTTTGCGATGGAACTTCAGGAAAAGGGCCTGTGGGACAGCGGCCTGAACTTCGGCCATACCGACAACATTGAGCAGGTCATCGAAGACATCGCCTACCGGCGCGGCATCGGCAACGACCTCGCGGAAGGCACCCGGCGCATGGCGCAGAAGTTCGGCGGCAAGGAATTCGCCATTAACGCCAAGGGTCTCGAACTGGCCGCCTACGAACCGCGCGGCGCGGTGGGCCAGGGCTTGGGCTATGCCACCGCAAACCGCGGCGGCTGCCACCTCAACGCGGGCTATGTGATCCTCATGGAGGGGCTCGGTCTGCGCATGAACCCCTACACCACCCATGCCAAGGCCGCGCTTAACATCCTGAACCAGAACCTCATGGAGGCCATCTCCGCGGCCGGGTGCTGCCTGTTCCCGCTGTTCTCGTTCTATCCCGGCTGGCTCATCTCGCATCAGGACCACCCGATTGCGAAGCTGGTGAATGCAGTTCTCCCCTATACGGGATGGTCGGTGAACCTGCTCAACCGGCTCCCGGGCAAGTTCCTGCCGATTCATCTGCCGCTGTTCCCCTATACCAAGGCGCTGACCGCAGTGACGGGCATGAAGGTAACCGTCGGCGTGCTCAAGGAAATCGGCGAACGCGGCTACAACCTGGAACGCCTGCTCAACATCCGCATGGGCCTCACGGGCGAGGACGACACGCTGCCCAAGCGCCTCTCGGAAGAGAACCAGATTGAAGGCGACCCCCGAACCCACGTGCCCGTCAAGAAGATGGTTGCCGCCTACTACAAGATCCGCGGCTGGGATGCGTCAGGGGTGCCCACCGAGAGGAAGCGGAAGGCGCTGGGGCTGAAATAATGGGACAAGGCGGGCGCTTCCGTGCCGCAGGCGTTTCGCCTGCCCTGTCTTACCCTTCGCTGACTGTGGCTCGGGCGTCAAAATACGAGGGCAGGCGGGACGCCTGCGGTACAGAAGCGCGATTTGCGCATCCTTGATGCCCTCATGTTCGCCCCATGCTCGCGCGAAGGTTCCCCAATGTGCCCGGCGGCATCGGCGGTTGCTGTGTGCGCAGTGACTTGGCCTGGCCCGGGGCCATTCTTTGGGCTCCTCGGAATGCTGCTGCCCGACCCGGTCATGGCACCCCTGCTTGCAGTGGCATCCCTCGCGATGGGTGGGGGTGTCTTCGGGATTGCCCTGGGTTGGCCTGTTTCGGCACCGAACTCTGTCGCTTTCGCTACGCCCCCGCGGCAGGATTGAGCACGACGTAGAACAGGATGGCGAAGAAGTGGGTGATGGTGCCCGTCAGCACGAAACCGTGCCAGATGGCATGGTTGTAGGGGATGCGCTCACACGCGTAGAAGAACACGCCGGCGGTGTAGGCGAGACCGCCGATGGCCATGAGAATCATGGCACCCGCCGGAATCACCTCAAGGGCCGGCTTAAGGGCCACGATTATCATCCATCCCATGGCCACATAGAGGGCCGTGGACAACTTGTCGAACTTGCCGGTGTGAAAGGCCTTGAAGGCGCATCCGATGACTGCAATGCCCCACATGACGCCGAAGAGGCTCCAGCCCCATGGGCCACGCATGGACACGAGCAGAAAAGGCGTGTAGGTGCCCGCAATGAGCAGGTAGATGGCGCAGTGGTCGAACACGCGCATGACCGACTTGGCCGTGGGCCAGGGAAAGGCATGGTACAGGGTGGAGGCCAGATACAGAATGATCATGGACGCGCCGAAGATGGACGCGCTGACGATGCGCCATGGATCGTCCATGCCGACGGCCAGGGCCACCAGCACCACCAGCCCCACCACGCTGAACACAATGCCCAGCCCGTGGGTGACGCTGTTGGCGATTTCTTCCCGCACGCTGTAATGCTTGTCGGTCATTTCAAATCAACCCTCATAAAGGGAACATGCGTTTCCACAGGAAAATGCCACGCGGAGTTTAGTGTTTGCACCGGTCTGAAGACAAAGAAAACCCAGCAGAATTTACACATTAGGGCTTGCCGGCCTCTCTGGCCAAAATCTCTTGACTCCAATTGTACCCCACGAGAGCGGGCATAACCTCAGTGTGAACCCCGGACGGCTGGCCGCAATTCCTGGTTTTGCGGCGTTTTCAGGCCGCCCGTTCGGTTCTTCCTACCGCACGACGGATGAATCCGGTTATCATCGTTCCACGAGAAGCGAGGGCCAACCATGAGAAACTGCACGGTTTACGCGATTACGGTTCTAAGTCTGGTGGCAGGCGCGGCCACCGGCGAGGATTTGGTCAAGAATCCCGGTTTTGAAAATGCCGCCGACGGCGGCGCGGCGGCGGACTGGAGCGGGACGGCATCCCGGTACAGTCGTGACGCCACGACTCACCGATCCGGGGAGGCTTCGCTCAAGTACGTCAATGCCGACCCCGCCGCCTACCTCCTGTGCAGCCAGCCGGTTCCCCTTGCGCAGGGCAAGATGTACGAGGTCAGCGCCTGGGTCAAGACCCTGGACCTTGCCGGCGAGGAAAGCGGCGCCACCATTTGTGTCGAGTGGTATGATGCCGCGGGCAAATGGGCGGGAGGCTGTTATCCGCAGGGTGTGAAGGGCACGGCGGACTGGACGCTTGTCAAGGGTGTCACGGCCCGTATTCCGCCGGAGGCGGCGGGGTGCTCGATTTCCTGCTATATGCGGCAGGGAATGACGGGCACGGCGTGGTGGGATGATGTCTCCGTGACGCCTTTTGTGGAGCGGCCGCTGTCCTGCGTGCTGATGTCGCCCAACTACCGAAACCAGGTGCTCGGACCCAATCCGGACCCGATCCGGGTACGGTGCTTTGTGACGCTGACCGACTTGCCCCTCCAGTTGGGGGACGTGCTGCTTTCATGGCAGGTGCGCCATTCAGCCGACCCGTCGGCGGTGCTTCAGGGCAAAACGGACCCGCTTTCGGAGACCGTAACGGACATCACGGCGGATATGACAACCCTGCCGGACGGCCGCTATTCCGTGCTGGTGGCGTTATTACCCAGGGACGGCGGTCCTGCGCTGGCGGTGGACGACTGGACCGTGTCGCGCCGCAGGGAAATGCCCGAACGCACGGCCTTCATAGACAGCCACAACCGACTGATGCTCAACGGCGAACCCTTCTTCCCGCTCGGGATGTACTGGGGCGGCCTGAAGCCCGAGGAACTGGATGTCTACGCGCAAAGCGCGTTCAACTGCCTCATGCCCTACGCGCAGCCGACGGCGGAGATGCTGGATATGGCGCAGGCACGCGGGTTGAAGGTGATCGCCAGCGTGAAGGATTCTTACTTCGGCACCAGCGCCTGCATTCCCGAGATCAAGGCACAGCAGGACGAGCTTCCCTATGTGAGGGCAAAAGTGGAATCCCTGAGCGGTCATCCCGCGCTGCTGGCCTGGTATATCAACGACGAACTGCCCCTGGACACGCTGCCCCGGTTGTCCACCCACCGCCAGTGGATCGAGGAGCTGGACCCTAACCATCCCGCATGGGTGGTGTTGTACCAGGTGGACCAGGTGCGCGCGTACCTGCCCAGTTACGACGTGATCGGCACGGACCCCTATCCAATACCCGACAAGGGTCCCGCGATGGCGGGTGAATACGCCCGGAAGATGCGCACCGCTCTTTGCGGCAGTCGCGCCATGTGGCAGGTGCCGCAGGTGTTCAACTGGGCCAACTACAGGAAGACCGAGGAGGATAAGGCAAAATGCCGCGCGCCTTCCCTGGAGGAGATGCGTTCCATGGCATGGCAAAGCATCGCCGAAGGTGCCACGGGCATCGTCTTCTACAGTTGGTTTGACCTTCACCGTGATCCGGTAACGCCGTTCGACGAACAATGGACGAAGGTCAAAACCGTGGCGCAGGAAATCAAGGAGATGATTCCGGTGCTGCTGTCGGTTGAAACGCCGCCAAAGGTGGACGTGGCGGCAGCGTCGTGGCTGAGCAGCCTGGTGAAGCAGCGGGACGGCATTACGCATGTCGTGCTGGTCAACAACGGCGCCGAGCCGCAGACCGCCCGAATCACCCTGCCGTCCGTGCCGGAGTCGGTCACGGAGGGTGCCGACGGGAAGACCATTGCCGTCACCGGAGACGGCACAGGCATCGAACCGGCCATGGAGCCGTTGGCGGTGCATGTGCTGAAGATCCGGTGGAAACCATGAGCGCAGCACGGTTCCATTTTGGAGAACGGCGGCAACGACGCCGTTTTGGCTGACTTCGGCTTGCGCCCCGGCAGCGGATGCATGACTTCAGCCAGCCAAAGCGGCGTCGCTGCCGCCGCAGTCCAAACAGGCCTGTGTCAGGGCGCAACCACAACCTTGAATGAACGCGTCCGGCTGTCTCCGCGGTCATCCGTCACAGTGAGCGTCACTGGATATTCTCCAGGGGCCTCAAAAGTCCACGGCACGGATGCTTTGCTTTCACGTTTGCCCGCGAAGTCCCATTCCGCCTTCTTCACGGCTGTGGCCGGGTCGTAGCGCCCGGCGGTTCCCGCCCTGCTCTGTTCGTTGAGGTCGAGAGGCAGCCGGCCTGGGGGGGTCTGCACGGTGTCGGCGATGCTGAACGTGCGGGTCTCGCCGGTCTTCAGCCTGAGCGTGTCGGGCAGGTCCACAAATCCGAGCGCGCCCGTCCCCGTCAGCACTTCGGCCATGACCGCCATGGTTCCGGCCACATTGGCCGAAGCGGAGTAGCCGAGGAGAATGGCGTCGGCGTCGCCCAGAAAAGCCGCGTGCGCGGGATAGCCGAGATACACGACCACCACGCGGGCGGCCTTCTTCTTGAGTTCGCGGACCAGTTCCACCTGCCCTTCGATCTTCTCCCGGTCGGTGAGCACGCAGACCACGGTGTTCAGGCCGCGCATGTTGTCCGTGAGCCGCTGTATTTCGAAGCGCTGAATGTCGCCGATGTGGTGCGCGGTCATGATGGGCTGCTCAACCACCTGCTTGAGCGGCTTCTCCAATGCGGCCTTCAGTTCGTCCACGCCCACCGTGCCCGTAATGCCCACGGGCGTGGAAACCTTCTTGGTCAGCGGCAGCGTGCCGGCGCGGTGGTGCGCCAGCGTGATGGAGCGCCGGTTCACCGACTGCACCATCTTCATCAGGTCTTTGGGGTTGTCCAGCACCTTTGTGTCGCGCTCTTTCGCGGGGGGCGCGGCGGCTTTCGCAAGTTCGGCCTTGATGCGCAGCACGTGGCGCACGGTGGTGTTGATGGCGTCTTCGGACAAATCGCCCTTCGCCACGGCGCCGCAGATTAACTGCATGGCCCGGACGGACTGCGAGGCCGCACTGCGCCACAGCAGCATGTCCGCGCCGCGTTCGAGCGCGGCGGCGGCGGCCGTGGCGCTGTCCATGATGCCGGTGATCTCCTCGCCGTCCATCGGCCCGCTCACGATGATGCCGTCAAAGCCCATTTCCCGGCGCAGGAGGCCGCGCAGCACCGCATCGGACAGACTCGCCGGCGGACCGCCGTCGGCCAGCGTCGGCACCAGCGTGTTGGCCACCTGGATGATGCGCGCGCCGCCCCTGACGGCGGCGGCAAAGGGTAGCAGGTCGCCGTCCTTGAGCGCATTGCGCGGCGTGGTGAGCACGGCGGCACCGCGTTCTTCACGGTTCAGCCCGCCGCCCGGAAAGCCCATGGGCATGGGTGCCACGCCGCGTTCTTGGAGTTCCCGGCAAATGGCTTCGCCCGCTTCGGCCACAAACGCCGCATTGCCCCCCAGACAGTTCACGGTGCCCTGGGCATTTTGGACACTGGGTGCCAGCGCGAGTGACGGGCCCAGGTACAGGTTGAACCCCATGGCGCCCATCAGGGTGCCCAGCAGTTTCCCCAGGCAATGCGTTGTTTCGGGATCGTTTGCGGCCGCCACGGCCAGCAGGGACGGCAGTTCGGTGAAGCCCGACATGGTGCCTGTTCCTGGCGAGGCCAGTTCATAGAGGTCCGCGCCGATGAGCATGGGCAGGCGCGTTTGTTTTTCCAAGGCCCGCAGTTCGGCCACGCAACCCGCGGCAAAACTGGGCTTCACGGACCGGCGCACCAGGACACCGCCGGGGGTGACCTGTTTGAAGAAAGCCCGGTCGTCGCCGGAAAGCCGCGCGCCGCCCTCGACGGTGACCAGCATGAGTTGTGCCACCCGGTCCGGGAGCGAGGCGGTGGCCATCCACTGATCGATGGCGTCCGCGGCCGGTGCGGCCGGCGCGGGTGCGTCCGCAGCCGGCGCTGCAACGGCGGGCGTGGCGGACGGTGCGGCGGGCTTGTCCGGGGCGAAAGCGGAAGGCTGTCCCCACGCGGACGCCGCGCAGCATGCCGCGAGGAGCATAGACGCCGTCTGAAGTCGGATGTTCAGGAATCGCATGGGAGGACTCCGCTTTGAGCGGGGGGTGGCTTCCGGCCGGAATGACCCGCCGTCCCCGTTTCTTGAACACCTTATCACGAACGCACTGTCCGGCCAAACCGGGGGGTTGGCCTTTTGGCCCGGCATGCGCTAGAATTCGCGGGTAAGACGGCGGCAGCGGCCGCACGAACACAGGGGTGCCAAATGCAGGAAACAGCGAGAAAGATTTACCTGAGCGGGCCGATCATGGATGCCGACGCGGCGGAGAGCAAGCCCTGGCGCCAGCGGGCCAAGGAACGGCTGGCGGGCAAGTTCATCCTGCTCGACCCCATGCGGCGCAATTTCCGCGACCGCGAAATTGACAGCGCCAACGAGATTGTCGAGTTTGATTTGCAGGACGTGCGCGACGCGGATATCCTGCTGGTCAACTACAACAAGGCGTCCATCGGCACCTCGATGGAGGTGTTTTACGCGGCGCACGACCTGGGCAAGTTCGTCATTGCGTTCAGTCCGATGAGCTTCCAGGACATGTCGCCCTGGATGGTGCGCTACTGCACCAAGGTGCTGCCCGGCCTGGAGGCGGCACTGGACTACATTGAACGTCACTTTTGACCTCTGTCCGTCATCCCCGCAAGTTCCGTCATTCCCGCGAAAGCGGGAATCCAGCACTGGCGTGAGGCGCCTGACGCGAAGGCATGGATTTCCGCTTTCGCGGGAATGACGGGGAGGTGGCGGGAGTGACGGGAAATGGTTGGTTCCCAAAAAGGAGAAACAGAAGATGCCGGAGAGCAACCCGCTGGTGGCGGTCATCATGGGCAGCGAGTCGGACTGGGACACGATGCAGCGCGCACACAAGACACTGGATGAGTTCGGTGTGGCGCACGAGTGCCGCGTGCTGTCGGCGCACCGCACGCCCGACGCGCTGACGGAGTACATCCGCGGTTGCGAGCAACGCGGCGTGGAGGTGTTCATCGCCGGGGCCGGACTCGCCGCGGCGCTGCCCGGCTGCGTGGCGGCTTGCACCACCAAGCCCGTTCTTGGCGTGCCGCTCGCGGCGGGCGCGCTCAACGGCCAGGACGCGCTGTACGCCATCGTGCAGATGCCGCCGGGCATTCCGGTGGGCACGCTGGCCATTGGCAGTCCCGGCGCGACCAATGCGGCGTTGCTGGCCGTGGCGATTCTCGCGAACGCGCGGCCCGAACTGGCCGAAGCGCTGAAATCCTACCGCGCAAAACAGGCGGAGAAGGTGCTTGCGGCGAAGCTGCCCTGCGACTAAGCCCCGTGAACGGCCCATTATCATCCTCGTTCCCAAGTTATACTTGGGAACGCGCTTGTCCGCGAAGTTGTACTTCGCGCCGCCGGGGCATGGTCCCGGCAATGAAAAGCGGCGGCATGGCCCCACGCACTCAAAATTGGCGCGACTGCAAGACCATCGTTAATCCATGAACCACTCTCCTGACATCATCGTTGTCGGCGCGGGGCATGCCGGCATTGAAGCCGCGCTGGCCGGGGCGCGCATGGGCCGGTCCGTGATGATGATCGGGCTCAACCTCGACAGCATCGGCCAGATGTCGTGCAACCCCGCCATCGGCGGCGTGGCCAAGGGTCAGCTTGTGCGCGAGATTGACGCGCTGGGCGGCGAGATGGGGCGGTGCATTGACCGCACCGGCATCCAGTTCCGCATGCTCAACCGGTCCAAAGGCCCTGCGGTTCACTCGCCGCGCGCCCAGGCCGACCGCGTGCTCTACCAGTACGACATGAAACGCGTCTGCGAGAGCGAGCCCAACCTGGTGCTCAAACAGGCCGAGGTGGTGGACCTGATCGTGCGGGGCGATGCCGTCGCAGGCGTGCGCACGAGCTACGGCGAGGAGATTGCGGCCCGCGCGGTCATCGTCTGCACGGGCACCTTTTTGCACGGGCGGCTGCATTTCGGCATGACCACGGTGTCGGGCGGGCGCGGCGGCGCACCGGCTGCGGACGGGCTGAGCAAGGCCTACCGCCATCTTGGTTTCCCTGTGGGACGGCTCAAGACGGGTACCTGTCCGCGCATTCACCGGCGCAGCATTGATTTCGATGTGCTGACCGAACAGCCCGGCGACCCGGATCCGCGGCCCTTCTCGTTCTCAACGCCTATTGAGGGGTTCAGCCGCAATCTGGCGTCCTGCTGGCTCACGCAAACCACTGAGGCCACGCGCGACATCATCCTGCGCAACATGGACCGCTCGCCGCTCTATTCGGGCAAGATAGAGGGCGTGGGCACGCGGTACTGTCCGAGCATCGAGGACAAGATAGTCAAATTTCCCGACAAGCCGCGGCACCACCTGTTTCTGGAGCCCGAAGGGCTCGATACGGCCGAGTTCTATGTCAACGGCATGTCCACCAGCCTTCCCGAGGACGTGCAGTTGGAAATGCTGCACAGTTGCCCCGGCCTTGAACGGGCCGAGATCATCCGGCCCGGCTATGCCGTCGAGTACGATTTCGTGCCGCCGACAGAACTGAAGCTAACGCTTGCAACGAAGCAGGTGCGCGGGGTGTTCCATGCGGGACAAATCAACGGCACCTCGGGCTACGAGGAGGCGGCCGCACAGGGCATCCACGCGGGCATCAACGCCGTGCGCATGCTGGAGGGCGCGCCGCCGCTGATCATCGGCCGCAACGAGGCCTTCCTCGGGGTCATGATCGATGACATTGTGACACGCGGCGTGCTGGAACCCTACCGCCTGTTCACCTCGCGGGCCGAATACCGGCTGCACCTGCGCCACGACAACGCGGATGCCCGGTTGGCGCAATACGGTTTCGCCAACGACGCCACACGCGACGCGCTGGCGGAGAAACAGCGCGCCACCGCCGAAGAACTGAAGCGCATCGAATCGGCCACGCTGGCGCCTGCGGAGGATCTGAACGCGCTGCTGGTCGAGCGCGGCGGTGCGCCCATCAGCGGACAGCAGGCGGTCGCGCACCTGCTCAAGCGGCCCAATCTTGGGCTGGACGACCTGTGGCGTTTCTGTCCGCCTCCGACGCCCCTGTCGCTGGAAGTGCGCGAGCAGGTGGAGATTCATGTCAAGTACGCCGGTTACATGGAACGGCAGGACAAAGCCATTGACCGGTTTCTTAAGGCCGAGTCGCTGCCCATCCCGGATGATTTTGAATACGACACGCTGGAAGGACTGCCGCGCGAAAGCAGGCAACGGCTGAAGGAGGTGCGTCCCGCCACCTTCGGCCAGGCTGGCCGCATCCCCGGCGTGCGCCCCTCCGACCTCGCCGTGCTGCATATCCATCTGGAGAAGCGCCGCCGCGCGGGGCAATAGGGATAGAATGTGGGACAGGCGCCCTCGCCTGTCAAAGCCTGGGCCGACAGCCGGGGGCGGCTGTCCTACATTTCCACGCCGAGCAGTTCCCTGATTTCCTGCGTTTGGCGCAGGAAACGTTCCCGGTCGCGCGTGATATATTCCGCCATGGCCGCGCGCCAGGCGTCGCGCCGTGCATAAGCGTCGAGAATGTGCGCCCGCATGTCTGCCGGAGTGTGGTCCGTGAACAGGCCCAGTCCCTCGAACTCGGCCAGCATCACGGGGGAACGGCTGGCCACAAAGGGCTTGCCCAGCGCCAAACTTTCGCGAATGGACCACAGCAGCGTGTCCCGGCGCAGTGTCAGCGACAGCGTGACGTCGCAGGCGTTCATGAGGGCAATGAACACAGGTTTGGGCAGCAGTCCGGTGAGCACCACATTGTCCGGCACCTGGTCGGGTGCCACGCCAGACCGCGCCGGGTCGCCGGTGACGAAGAAGCGGGCCTCCGGCGTGATGCGGGCCGTGGCAAACACCTCGCGCCATGCATCGTCCACCGCGAAGCGGTTGACCATCAGCACCCGGACCCGCCCGGGCGCTTCAAGGTCCTTCCGAAATCTCGACAGGTCGGCGTTCGGGTCCAGAATCTCATCGGCCGTCACGGCGGGCGACTTGAGCAGCATCACCCCTGCGGCGTTCCAGCCGTGCAGCAGTTTGGCGTTGGCCTCATTGTGTACCAGGTTTATCCTGATGCGCCGGGCGAGGGGCTTTTGTAGCCAGTGAAACATGCGCCAGCGCCCGTCCAGAAAGGACGAATGGTTGTCCGCGATGATGTGCGCGCCCGTGCGCCGGGCATACCACCACGCCTGCAGCAGCGGGAACACCGGGGGGAGCTGAATGTAGATGGCCTTGGGCTGCTGTTCCCGCAGGATTCTCGCGGTGTCCAAGGTTTGAAGAAGGTAGCGCAGGGGCGTCTTCCACAGCGAACCGGCCAGGTTCGCCCGCCAGACATAGGCAGACACGGCGCCCAGGGCGCGGGCGAGATGCTCGCCCCGTCCACTGCCGGAACCCTCCCGGCACCAGAACAGGAACAGTGTTCCATCCTTCGCCGGGGACGTTTGTTTTGAAGACTGTGCCAACGGTCTCATCCTTCGCCCGGTCACATCCCCCTAAATCCCCCTTCAAAGGGGGACTTTCCCGAACCTTCCTGCGCGCGGACGGATGCGCTATGATAACGTAGTATTCGCCTTGAATCGAACCGAAGCAGAAATCACACACGCACACCACGGAGTAGCAAGCCGCAACCGAAGAACTGGGGAAGACAGAGAA
This sequence comes from uncultured bacterium, assembly GCA_937923585.1. Classification (GTDB taxonomy): domain Bacteria; phylum Hydrogenedentota; class Hydrogenedentia; order Hydrogenedentales; family CAITNO01; genus CAITNO01. The sequence continues at coordinate 534 of CALDSM010000265.1, read as the reverse complement.
ACAATGGGATGCGCCAATTTTGGAGTGCGGCGGCAGCGACGCCGCTTTGGCTGTAACATGCACCCCAACCAAAGCGGCGTCGCTGCCGCCGCACTCCATATGGCGTTTGAATAATGGTTGCAGATGACACCGATCAACTTCTGCGAGAGAAAACAAGAAGATGACCGACAGTAGCAGGGAGCCCACCGGGGAACAGTGTTCCAATAAGACGGGCCATTGCGGAGCCGTCGTGCTAACGCTGGTCCTGCTGGCCGGGCTGTTGCTGCGCGCAGGCTATCTGGCCTCCATTTGGCATGCGCCCGATTTCGCCTCGCCGGTGCTGGACCCGCAGCTCAATGATTACTGGGCGCGCGCCATCGTCACCGGCGACTGGTCGCCGCCCGCCCATGCGGACGACCCTGAGATTCGCACCACGCCCTACGGCCGTCCGCCGGGCTATCCCTATTTTCTCGCGGCCGTGTACCGCTTCCTAGGGCTGAACTACGGTGCGCCGCGCATCGCGCAGACCTTTCTGGGGCTGGTCAATCTGCTGCT
>CALDSM010000264.1 GCA_937923585.1 uncultured bacterium | reverse complement strand
CTGGTCACTTTCGGCGGCGCGATGTTCGCGGCGTTCCCGCCGGTGTACGCCTCCATCTTCTCCTCCTTCTACACGGCGTTCATGCTGCTGCTGTGCGGGCTGATCTTTCGGGCCGTATCCATGGAATTCCGCAGCAAGAAGCACTCCCCGCTTTGGCGCTCGATCTGGGACGGCATATTCTTTCTGTCCAGCGCGGTGGTGGCGCTGCTCTTTGGCGTGGCCACCGGCAATGTCATGCAGGGCATCGCGATAGACAGGGACGGCGTGTTCCAGGGCAGCTTCTTCGGCTTTCTAAACCCCTTCGCGCTCCTGACCGGACTGATGGTCGTGGTGCTGTTCGCGTTGCACGGCGGCATCTATCTCATCTTCAAGACGCACGGGGAACTGCGCGTCCGCATCGGCAGGGCCATTTGGACCTCTTATCTGCTCTTCGGGGCGCTCTATGTCATCACTTCCGTCTACGCGCTTCTGTTTGTGCCAAACGCCACGGTCAATTTCGAGCGGTATCCCATTGCGTGGGTCATGCCGATCCTTAACGCCGTTGCCGTGGCGGCGGTCCCCCACTTCCTGTACCGCAAACAGCCGGGCCGGGCGTTCCTGGCAAGCTCCTTCAACATCATGGCGTTTGTGTTCCTGCTCGGCATAGCGATGTTCCCGAACCTGGTCCATTCGAAGCTGGACCCGGCATTCAGTTTGAACATCTACAACGCTGCCTCGAGCGTGGCCACGCTCAAAATAATGCTGCTCATTGCCCTGATAGGCATGCCCCTGGTCATCACGTACACCACTCTGATTTACCGGGTATTCCGCGGCAAGGTGAATCTGGAACACGAGAACAGCTATTGAGCATGTGCGGCGTGTGGGGTCCCAGAAGTGAGGCGAAGCGGCACGGAACGCACCACCTACGGTCGCGTCAACGGCAGCCGATACTGCGTTCCGTGGCGCTTCGCGCCGCTTAACTCACCCTACTCCGCCTTCACCGGCAAATACAGCGCGCTCGGATGGTCCCTGTCCATGTGTACATGGTTGTGTGCCGCACGCATTTCACATCCTTCGACGGGATGGTCGGCCCCGGTGTTGCAGTTCACCTCATAGCGCGGCCAGTTGCTGCTGGAGATGTGCAGCCCGATGCGGTGCCCCCGGTTGAACACCCACGCGATGCTCCACAGGTCTATGTCGAGTTCCACCACCTCATCCGGCCCCTTCAGCAGCGGTGCCGGGGCGTCAAACCCAAACCGTGTCTTGACCCGGCGAATGTTATCCAGCATGAGAATTTCGCGGCCGTCGCCCTCGGGAAACACGTCCACCAGTTTGGCCGTGAAGTCCGTGTCGGGCGCGTCGGACGACACATGCAGGCGCACACGCACGCGCCCGGCAATCTCCAGCGGCTCCTGCAGCGGCTCCGTCGTGAACTTCAGCAGGTCCTTCCGCGTCGTGCTGTGCCTGCGCTGGTCAAAGGGGCCCCACTTCACGTTGGGCATCAGGTTCGCCCCGCCGTAATTCGGGTACGGGTCCTTCGGGTCAAAGGTAAACTCCTGGAAGGCGGGCCCGTCCGCCCTCGGCTCTCCAGATAGGGTGTTGTCCGGGGACAGATAGAGAGGCTTTTCGGCAATCGGGTAAGGAGGCCAGGTCTCCGCCGAACGCCACTCATTCCCCGGCGCGTTGGGGTCCCTGTCATCGCCCATGACGTAGTAGTGAACCTTGGGCACGCCGTCCAGCGCGTGCGCATCCCCCCTGAGATTGGCCGCCATGAACTTCCTTCTTATCTGGCCGATGTCGAGCGAGCGCCTGTTCTCCTTGAACGCGTACTCATCGGTAATTTCACCTTCATGGGCCGTCCACCGCATGATCAGGTAGTTCTTTCCCCGCGCCCCTTCTCCGCCGTTCATTTCCCGCGAAAGAAACCCGTTGATGGTCCCCTGCGCAAAGATATCGTACCAGCCGTTCACAAAGAGGCCGGGGGCCGTAATCTCCGACGCCCGCGCAACCGTGTTGTAGTAGGCCCAGAATTCGCCGTACCGGGAATGGCTTTTGTACAGCGCCGTCACGTCCGGCTGCCCCACCAGCAGCAGCCAACCCTCGACCAGGTTCTCCAGGAACACCCCGCCGTGATAGACCACATCGCTGTAGAAGTTGGACGGGACCAGTTCCACATACTGCGCGGCGAGGTCATGCGTCACAGGCGCCATCATCATCTGCGTCATGGCAAGCGCCGAATCACCGTAGGTGCCTATCCGCCCGTTGCACCAACGCTGCGCCTTGATCCAGGCCACCGTGTCCGCGCCGTCCGTGGACCCGGTTCTCCACCCGTCGTAGTAGAACACATGGGGCTTGCCCATGCTGCCGCCCATGCCGCGCACATCCTGCGCCACCACCGCATACCCGTCCTTCACAAACCCCGAATAGTTGAAGTCCCGCCCATAGGTGCTTCGGACCAGCAAGGCCGGCCATGGTCCGCCCTCTGCGGCGGGCAGATAGACATCCGTGGCCAGACCCGTTCCATCGGTCATGGGGACCAATTCAAACGTCCGCGTGCCCGCCTGCGTCCCCTTTCCGAGAAGATCGATGCCCGGGGCCGGGCCTGCCGCCAGGAGCAACCCAACACCCAGGAATGCCACGCTTCCCCATCCGCAGAACGACCGCATCACCTCAATTGCCTCTCCATGGGTTGACCTTCAGCCACGCTAAATCAAAGCTAATCCACCGGTTCTACCGGTGAGAACTCATAAGGCTCTGCCGTTCCGGCGTTCTTTCGTGCTCGTGCTCGTTATCGTTATCGTCATCGGAGAAATCGCTTTATTGAATCTGTCCCTGCCGCAACATGCATCTGCGCTCCTCATGCCTTCTTCGTCCAGCGGCATCGAAAACCACCGATTACGATGACGATTACGAGCAGGAGCACGAGCACGAAACACCTGGCCCCTTTTAGGGACCTTCCTCAAGCCACCGGCTATGCCGGTGGTCGTTGACTTTCACCGCAGAATGTGAACGCCGGGCGCCCTTCGGCCAGGCGCTTCAGACAGACCGCCATCTCCATGGCATGATAATCGCCCCACATGCTGGATTCGCCCTGAGGCACCGCCTTTCCCTTCGGCACGTAATCCCAGCCATTGGGCCGGTGGTACACCGAATGCAGAATCAGGCCTTCGTGGCGCGGATTGTCGCTCAGATATGGCGGGTTCAACAGGGTCTTGGCGGTCACCAGCCCTGCGCGGAAGTAACGCGCCCCTTTGCCGGTGCGTCCGAGGAAACTGCCGAGCCGCAGCAAACCCTGTGCGGCGATGCAGGCCGCCGAACTGTCCACCGGTTCCCAGGGGTTGTCCGGGTTGGACACGGCGTCCTGATATTTTCCCGTCTTTGCCACGCCCGGCGCGCCCGTGTCCCAGAAGGGTATGCCGTCCGCGGCGGTGTTGGCGATGTAGAAGTCCGCAGTGGCCCGCGCCGCCTCGATCATCTGGAAGACAAAGGTGCCCTCCGGGTCATGAACTTCCATTTCAGGCTTCGGCAAAGCGGCAAAAACCTCCAGTTCCTCGGCACAGCCAAGCAGCACCCAGGCAAGACCGCGCGTCCAGGTGCTAAAGGGCGAGTATCCCTGCTGCGTGCTGGGACAGCGGTAGTTGCCGTCCGTAACATTGAAGATTCCCTCGTGCGCCACCCGTCCCCGGACATCATAGGCGTCGCGCCCGGTGCCGTACCAGACGTTGTGGCGCAGCGTCATGCGAATGTGGTCCATCGCCCGGCCCAGCAGGCTGATGCGGCGGTCGTTTTCCCCGCAGAGCACGTGGCCCAGCCGGTGCGCCAACACCAGCGAGCGGCAGGAGCGGATGGTGTCGCTGAACAGCGAATGCGGACCGTTGAACGAGTGAATGAATCCCCCGCCCGCGGCCGGCGCATGGGTCCACCGCGCGGCCTGCACCGCGCCCGACACCCGCAGCGCGGTCTCATACAACTGCACCAGATCGGCGCTGTCACCCGTGCGTCCTGCCTTCGCCAGACGCCACAGGTTGCCGTAGGTCGAGACATTGTTGAACCCATGGTCATGCACCCCGGTATGCGTGAGGTGTGGCGCCATGTGGCGCAGCGTCATTTCCCGACCGAGTTCAAACGCGCGCGCATCCCCGGTGGCGTCATACTGAAGCAGCGGCATGCCGTACAGAAAGCCCTGCGTCCACTCCGTCCACCCGCGCGAGGTGTATTTCCCTTTCCGCGTGAACACCGGCGCGCCGTCCGCCGGGTTCCAGTTTTCCACCAGCCGCCGGATCTTCTTTCCTGCGAGCGAGAAGAAACGATCCAAATCTTCCGTAAGGTGGCTTGGACTAATATTGCTGTCTATTCTCATACGCTGTCCCCTGCGCGCTGTGCGGCCCTCGGCTCCGAAGCCGATGCCGCAGTCAGCCATTTCCCAATCCTAGCGCACGGCCGCCGTTCCGGACAAACAGCTTTCCTCAGCCGCCGGGCCGGTACTGGCGCACTTTCCGGGTGTACTCATCGCATCCGGGATAGGTGCGCGCGTCGCTCTCGCGGTCAAACTCCTCCAGCAGTTCCTTCTGCCTGCGGGTAATGCGCGCCGGCGTTTCCACCCGCAGCACAACCGTCTGATCACCCTGGCGGTACCCCCGCACGTCCGGCATGCCCTTGCCACGAAGCGTAAGCTGCGCGCCCGTCTTCGCGCCGGCGGGAATCCGCAGGTCCTCCATCCCAAACAGGGTCGGAACCTTGACGGTTGCCCCGATGGCCGCCTGGCTGAAGGTGACTGGAACCTCGCACAGTATGGTGGCGCCGTCACGCTCAAACAGCGGATGGCGTTCGACTTGAATCGCTATAATAAGGTCGCCGCGCGGTCCGCCGTAGCGGCCCGCCTCCCCCTCTCCGGCCGCACGCAGCCGCTGCCCGTCATCCACGCCCGCGGGGACGTCAATCTGCAGCTCGCGCCGCGCCTTCACCTGCCCCGAGCCTGTGCAGGTCCGGCAGGGGTTCGAGATCATCCGGCCGGTGCCCTGGCATACCGGACAGGTCCGGGTCACGCTGAATATGCCGTGGGCCGCCCGCACCTGGCCCGCACCGCCGCACTGGCGGCAGGTCTCGGGAGAGGACCCTTTGGCCCCGCCGCTGCCCTGGCAGTCCGAACAGGTCTCCTGGCGGTTGAAACTGACCGTCTTCTTCACCCCCAGCGCCGCCTCTTCCAGTGTCACGCGCAGCCGGTATTCGAGGTCGCTTCCCGGCTGGCCGCGCCCCGTGCCGCGCCGCTTTCCCTGCCCGCCGAACAGCATGTCAAACAGGTCTTCAAACGGAGCCCCCCCGCCCATGCCGCCAAAATCGCCGCCGAATCCGCTGAAACCGCCCGTGAAAGGCTGCCCTTCCGTCGAGCCGAACTGGTCATACTGGGTGCGCTTCTCGGGGTTCTTCAGAATGTCGTAGGCGGCGTTAATCTCCTTGAGTTTGTCCTCCATCTCCTTGTCGCCGCCGGTCTTGTCAGGGTGGTACTTGTGCGCAAGTTTGAGGTAGGCCTTGCGCAGTTCATCCTGCGTGGCGTTTCGGGAAACGCCCAATATCTCGTACAGGTCGCGCTGTCTTGCCATGCACTGCACTTTCTGTCTATCGTTCCGTCATGGACGAAACCCCGGCCCGGACAACTTCATCCGGGCCAGGGGCGTTCATTCGTCCTTGCGCTTTGCTCTAGTTGTTCTTCGTCTTGTCGTCGTCGTCCACCACGGTGAAATCGGCGTCCATCGTGCCTTCCGTCGGGCGCGGCCCGGACTGCTGCGCCTGGCCCGCATCGGCGCCGGGCTGCTTCGCCGCCGCGGCGTACATGGCCTCGGCCATCTTGTGCGACGCCTTGTTCAGCGCGTCGGCCGCCTGCTCAATCGCGGCGACATCCTCGCCTTTCGCGGCTTCCTTCAGGCGCGCCATGCACGCCTCCATCTCCTGCTTGTCCGCGTCGCTGACCTTGTCGCCGTATTCCTTGAGGCCCTTTTCGGTCGTGTACACGAGCGCATCCGCCGTGTTGCGCGCCTCGATCAGCTTGCGCTTCTTCTTGTCCTCGTCGGCATGGCGCTCCGCGTCGCCGACCATGCGCTTGATTTCCTCCTCCGTCATGCCGCCGGACGCCTCGATGCGGATGGTCTGCTCGCGGCCCGTGCCCAGGTCCTTGGCGGCCACGTGGACGATGCCGTTGGCGTCAATGTCGAAGGAAACCTCGATCTGCGGCACGCCGCGCGGTGCCGGCGGAATGCCCATCAGGTCAAAGCGGCCCAGCGTGCGGTTGTCGCCGGCCATCTCGCGCTCGCCCTGCAGCACGTGAATTGTCACCGCGTTCTGGTTGTCGCTCGCCGTCGAGAACACCTGGCGCTTGGTGACGGGAATCGTCGTGTTCCGCTCGATCAGCTTGGTGCATACGCCGCCCAGCGTCTCAATGCCCAGCGACAGCGGCGTCACGTCGAGCAGCAGCACGTCCTTCACCTCGCCCGCCAGCACGCCCGCCTGGATGGCCGCCCCGATGGCCACCACCTCGTCCGGGTTCACGCCGCGGTGCGGCTCCTTGCCGAAAATGTC
>CALDSM010000263.1 GCA_937923585.1 uncultured bacterium | reverse complement strand
AGCCAGTCCGTGTCGCCCGACGCCTTCACGTAGCCCCACGCGCCAATCAGCACCGACGGATTGGCGTCCATCACGTTCTGGACGTTGGTTTTATCCATTCCTCCTCCGTCCAGCGTCTCCTGGCCGGCCGTGCCCTGCGCGGTGTAGGCGATAAGCCCGTCCCCGTTGGTCTTGTGGTCCATCCAGTATTCCACCGTGCGGCGCAGGATCGGCGGCATGGTCACGCCGGGCGCCAACTCGGGCACCAGCAATATTGCGTCCACCAACATGTACAGCACGCTGCTCACGGGGTCGCTGAGCACGTTGTTGGCCCAGGTGCCCATCACCGCCTTGTTCCCGCCCGACGCGCCGCAACTCAGTTCAATCAAATTGAACCAGCCCCGCCGTGCGGCCTTCCATTGCGGTTCGTCGCTGAATCCAGCCGGTTTCGGCAGCACCACCGGTGTGAATTCCAGGTCCGTGGAAACACCCCCTGCCGATACCGGGAACTCCAGCGTGACCGTGACCCATTTCTCCCGGCGGCTCCCCTCAATCCGGCCGGTGAGCGCCGGCTCCCCTTTCTGAGTCAGGAGCATCTGGCCAAGATCCGGAGCGCTCAGTATGGCGGGCAGCGTGAACTTGCCGTCGGCGGTCCAGTTCTCCGCGATGATGCAGGTGACCGCCGTCGCCGGCTCAAACGGAAACACCAACTCCAGCCGCGCCACGTCCTTCGCCAGATCGCCCGAGGAAGACAGATGCATGCGCAGCCTGTCCGGTTGAACGCCGATCTCCCAGCCGACCCGCTTGTCACCGGCCAGCAAATAGTCATAGCGGATCGTTTCCGGATTCGGCGTCTCCGCATGGGCAGGCGCCTTCACGGCTTTGCCGTCCTGCATCAGTCGCAGTTCGACCGGTGCCTTGAGCAGGTTAATCCCCGCGCGGCCGGTCCCCTCCGTGTCCCAGCCAAGCCGCGTGATGCCCGCCGGTTCCCGGTCCGCCTCAAGGTTCAATTGCAGCGACGGCGAAGAACTCGACAAGGAGACGGGCACTCCATGCGCGGGTAGCGCGCAGGTCGCCAGACAAGCGAGGACCAAGAATCTCTTCATGCTCGTAATCTCCCCGCCAGCCATTCGCCGCGGCATTGAATCCGGAAACGGACGGTCTCCTGTGACCAACGATATCCAGTGTCGCTCATTGTCACGGCGCACACCGTTAAAGTCAACATGATATGCCACGCAGGACAGGGCAAACACATCCAGTAATGCTTGATGCCGGAATGCTTCATGGCACAAACCGCTCGCCGTCATTCCCGCGAAGGCGGCCTTCCAAGAATGAGTGGCACCCCCGAAATAGGCTGCGCAATTCGAGTGAAGATACATCTTCCCCGTCATTCCCGCGAAGGCGGGAATCCAGGCTTGCCTGGGACTTGCGCATACGCGCGGCCCTCTGGATTCCCGCCTTCGCGGGAATGACGGTGGAGAAAAGTCTGCGCCTTTCCGCTGATCTGGATGGGCATGGGTTCTGGTGCGATTGCCCTGACATGAAATGCAATCATGGGATACGCGCGCTTTGCCCTTCGCGCACAAAAAGGTATCATAACCGCACCGCAACGGGAGATACAGCATGACGGGCCGGATACACATTCTTGCTTTCGCCATGGCCGCCGTACTCTTGGCCGCTTCGGCTCAGGCCGCACCGGACCTGCGCGTCGGAGCCTCGCTGCATGCCTTTGACCACCTGAACGGTTTCTCCGAGCAGGCGGAGGCCGCCGCGGCCTGCGGCGTAACCGTCCTCTACGCGACGGGGCTGGGCGGGGACGGCTACTCGGGCATTCCCGCGCCGGAGGTCTGGGCTGAGCGCCTGAAGAACAGCCACGCGTACACTGCCAAGGCAAAAGGGCTGGGAATACCCACCGTGCTCGGCTATCTCTGCGCCACGTCCATCGTCGGGCTGGACAAGTTCGCGGCGAACTGGACTCCCGAAATGAAGGTCGAGTTCCGCACCGCGCCCGACACCTGGCTCCAGCAGGACAGTGACGGCAAGCCGCTCCCCTCCTGGTATGGCGGCGAGTACCGCCCGGCCTGCATGAACCACCCCGACTGGCGCGCCTATGAGAAATTCATGGTGCGCATGCAGATCGAAACCGGCCACGACGGCATCTTCTTCGACAACCCAACAACCCACGAGAAAGGCTGCTACTGTCCCCACTGCATGGAGAAATTCGCCGCGTTCCTCACCGCGGAAGGAGCCCCCGTGCCGGACCGCTCTGTCGAGGCGCTGCGCAAACTGGCCGTAGAGCGCGCCGACGATTTCAAGCGCTTTCGCTGCACCACCGCCCGCGATTTCATCGCTGAGATGCGGGCCCATGCGCGGACCCTGAATCCCGAAGCGGTCATCACGGTGAACAACAGCCTGAACCAGTCCACCGTGCTCTTTTCCCAGTGCCACATCTACGGCTACAGCATTCCCGAGATGAGCAAGACCGAGGACTTCGTGGTCATTGAGGACATGGGTTCGCAACCGCGCTGGATGTCCGACGGCAAGACCGCCGAATGCGGACCCACCTACGCGCAACTGCACGGGGTCATCCATGGCAAGCCGCTCGTGGCAGTGACGGTCTCGGACAACGACTACCACACCCCGCCCAACCTGGTGCGGCTGGCCATGGCCGAGGCGGCGGCGCATCAAGCCGTCTATCTGCTCTGGCCCACCTGGCCGGAGGAACAGCGTCCGCGTATGATCGCCGCGGTGCGTCCCTGTACCGACTGGCTCCGTTCACACACCGAATTCCTCAACGCCAGCCGCCCGCGACGGGATGTGCTCCTCTATCTGCCCTTCCGCCAGTGGATCAAGGACAAGAAGTGCCGCGTGACCGAACTGGCCGGGGAACTCACCGCCGCCAACGTGCAGTATGAAGTGGCGGATGAGGAAGCGTTCGGCGCGAAACTCGCGCAGTCGCGCCTGGCGCTGGTCGAAAGCACAGCCGTGCTGAACCCCGCCGAACAGGACGTGGTGATCGCCTTCAAGGACAACGGCGGAACCCTTGTTGCCGCGGACCAGAAACGCTGGCAGAAAGCGCGTCAAAAGGCGCTCCCCCGCCCGTCCCTCACGCTGAAAGCCCCCAAGACCGTCCGCGCCGTCGTCCGCGACAGTGAAACAGCCACGGTGGTCTTTCTTCACAACCTCCACATCGAGCGCCTCTCCTCCTACGAAGACCGCGTCACCCCCGCCGAGAACATGACCGTGTCCGTGCGTGTGCCGTTCAAGGAAATCAAATCCGTGCGCACATCTACCGCCGACGAAGGCGTCGCCACAGGCCCAGTGAAGTACAAGGCCAAAGAGGAAGAAGGCGGAAAGTGCATCACCGTCAAGGTCCTCCGCCTCGATGTCGCCCTGATGGTAATCGTCGAGAAAGGACCTGCGTAAAGGGTAGCCGCGAGATGCCCGTCACCGCCAAAACAGCCATGACATAGGATTGTCCGGCGGTCTGAAAGGCCATGTCATGAAGGGCCGCTTGTCCGGCGGCCTGAAAGGCCATGTCATGAAGGGGGCGCTTGTCCGGCGGCCTGAAAGGCCGTAACATGAAGGCCCGGGGCAACGCCCCGGGGACGCGACAACGACCGAATGGGGCAGCCCTGAAAGGGCGATACAAGGAGAGCCGCCATGTCACAATCGTTGGCATTGAATCTCGTTCACCTCATCTACAGCACCAAGAACCGGACCCCATCGCTGTCATCCGAAATTCGCCCAAAACTGTTCGCCTACCAGGCGGGTATCTTCCAACAATGGAAAAGCCCCGCCATCGTCATCGGCGGTGAGGCGGACCACGTGCATGCATTGTTCGTCCTGTCCAAAAACCATGCGTTGGCCAAGATTATTGAAGAGGTAAATACGGGCTCGTCCAAATGGGTCAAGGACCAGGATCCGTCCCTGTCACAATTCCATTGGCAAAACGGGTACGGCGCGTTCTCGGTCAGCCAATCCCACGCGGCAAAGGTGCGCCGGTACATTGAGGAACAAACGGAGCACCACCGAAAGAGGACCTTTCAGGAGGAATTTCGGCTGTTCCTGAAACGCTACGGTATTGACTACGACGAACAGTATGTTTGGGACTGAGGCTTTGTCACGCCCCTTTAGGGCTCGTTGCTGTTACAGGTTCACTCCCCTCCCGGGGCGTTGCCCCGGGCTGTCATATTTTGGCCCTTCGGGCCGAAAGACGGCGCAGGCACTCATCTTCCACCCCCCCAAGCGGGACTGCAACCGGACCTTGTATGCTTGACCTGTCATGTTCTGGCCCTTCGGGCCGGAAGACGACGCAGGCACTTATCTCCTAACTCCCCAAACAGGGCTGCAACCGGACCTTCCATGTTTGAGCCCTTCGCGTCGGACCGCCACAAGAGCGATAACCTTCATCCTGTCTGCAATCATCTCTATAGCCCCCCCCCACGCCGGAATAGCCCCGCCTCCGCATCGGTTGTTTAAGGCGGTTCTTTTCACAACCCCCGTTCAAACGCTATACTCACATCCATGAACGGCCCCGCAGGGGCGACGCAAACGAAGGAGAATGGAACATGCAGCTCAATCCCGAAATCTTCCGCGAATACGACATCCGCGGCATTGTGGACCGCGACCTAGACGAGTCCGTCATGGAACTGCTGGGCAAAGCCTATGTCGCCTACATGCGCGGCAAACGCAAGGTCAACACGGTGGTTATCGGCCGCGACGGCCGCCTCTCGGGAAAGGCCTTCGCCAACGCCCTCATTGACGGCGTCACCGCCTGCGGCATGAACGTCATAGACATCGGCGAGGTGCCCACCCCCGTGCTCTACTACGCCATGCAGACGCTCAAGGTGGACGGCGGACTCATGCTCACCGCCAGCCACAACCCGAAAGAGTACAACGGCATGAAGGTCGGCGTCGGCAAGACCACCATCTTCGGCGAGGAAATCCAGAAGCTGGGCCGCATCGCCGCGAAGGGGGTGTTCCCCAAGGCCAAAGGCCCCGTCACCATCACCCGCATGGACATCGTGCCCAAGTACGCCGCAACGGTAAAGCGCATCATCAAGCTCCGGCGCCCGCTCAAGATTGTTGTGGACGCGGCCAATGGCGTGGGCGGCGTCGTCGCCGTGCTGATCTACCGCGCCCTGGGCTGCGAGGGCATCCCCCTCTACTGCGACGCGGATGGCAATTTCCCCAACCACC
>CALDSM010000262.1 GCA_937923585.1 uncultured bacterium | reverse complement strand
CGCCGGCCGGCACCCCGTTGGACGTGGCCGGAAGCCCCCACACCATTACCCTGACCGCCACCGACGAGTCGGGCAACACAGGCAACTGCACGTTCACCGTAACCATCGCCGAGGCTGGCCCGCCCAGCATCACCTGCCCTGGAGACCGGACCCTCACCGCCGATTCCGGCGCATGCGGCACCATGGCCCCCGATTGGACGAGCGAGGCGATCATCAGCGACAACTGCTCGCCCGTCGGTTACGTCACGGTGACTCAGACGCCGGCTCCTGGCACGCCGCTGAATGTTGCGGGAAGCCCCTATACGGTCACGCTCACCGCACAGGACCAGTCGGGCAACACCACTGAATGCACCTTCCTTGCGACCGTTGTGGATGAAGAGGCACCGGCCATTGTCTGCCCGGCGGACATAAACATAGACATGCCCCCTGGCGCCTGCCAAGCGACCGCCCGGGAGTGGAGTGTGCTTGCCGTTGTCACCGACAACTGCACGCTGCCCGGGAATATCACGGTCACCCAGACTCCGCCAGCGGGAGCTCCGTTGGATGCGGAGGGGAGCCCGCACACCGTCACCCTGACCGCTGAAGACGAGGCAGGAAACACAAGCGCCTGCACATTCACCGTAACCGTTGAGGACGAGGAGGCCCCCGGCATTGCGTGCCCGGCAGGCAAGAGTCTCAACGCCTCCAACGGCGCATGCGGCATCACTGCGCAGGACTGGACCGGTGAGGCCGTCGTCTCCGACAACTGCGCTGCCCTCATTGTTGTCACGCAAACACCGCCGTCCGGCACCGTACTGGACGTGTCCGGAAGCCCCCACACCATCACACTCACCGCCAAGGACGGGGCGGGCAACAGCAGCGAGTGTTCCTTTACCGTAAACGTTAACGACGTGGAAGCGCCCGTCATCACTTGTCCGGCAGACCAAATCCTGAGCGCGGACCCTGGAACATGCAGCGCCACGGCGCCTGACTGGACCGTGGATGCCGTTGTCTCGGACAACTGCACTGCTGCCGGTGAGGTGCTGGTCACGCAAACCCCGTCAGCGGCCACACTCCTGCAAACGGCGGCCAACCCCCACACCGTTACCCTGACGGCCACGGACGCGGCCGGCAACACCAGCGAATGCAGTTTCATAGTGCACGTCACGGGCAATCCCGGGCCATGCGACACGACCGTGCCCAATGTGGTGGGACAGACGCAGGAAGCCGCAGTCGCGCTGCTCGCCGCCGCCGATCTCGCCCTGGGCACGGTAACCCAGGAATGCAGCGATACTGTTGCGGCGGGCTTGATCCTTCGCCAGGACCCGCTTGCAGGGACGCTCGCGCTGTCCGGCAGCACCGTGGCGGTGGTGATTTCCACGGGACCGTGCATGGCAACCGTTCCCGATGTGGTCGGCAAGACGCAGGAGGCCGCGGTGGGGTTGCTTGAAGCCGCAGGGCTTGCCGTTGGCGAGGTCACGCAGGAATGCAGCAACACCCTGGCCGCCGGACTCGTTATCAGCCAACTGCCTACGGCCCAAACGCAGGCGCCACTGGGCAGTGCCGTGGCGCTCGTGGTCTCCAGCGGACCGTGCGATGTGACCGTGCCCGATGTTGTGGGCGAGACCCGCGACGATGCCGAGGGACTGCTTGAAGCGGCTGATCTGGCCGTCGGAACAGTGACCGAGGAATGCAGCAACACCGTGGCGGTTGGGCTGGTCATCAGCCAGACGCCCGCAGCGGAAACACAGGCACCGTATGGCAGTGCCGTGGCGCTGGTTGTTTCCACGGGTCCCTGCAATGTGACTGTGCCCGGTGTGGTGGGCGAGACAACGGAAGCCGCCGAAATTCTGCTTGACGCCGCCAACCTCATCGTCGGTGCCGTCACCGAGGAATGCAGCAACACGGTCGCGGCGGGGCTGGTTATCAGCCAGACACCCGCAGCGGAAACGCAGGCACCTTTCGGCAGCGCCGTGGCGCTGGTGGTGTCCACCGGTCCCTGTAACGTGATTGTGCCGAACGTGGTCGGCCTGGCGCAGGCCGCGGCAGCCACGACACTGACGGACGCGAATCTGGCCCTGGGCACCGTGACCGAGGAGTGCAGCAACACCGTCGCGGCGGGACTGGTGGTCAGCCAGACACCGCCGGCCGGAACCGAGGCCCCCTTCGGCAGCGCCGTGGCGCTTGCGGTATCCACCGGTCCGTGCAGCGTGACGGTTCCAAACGTGGTTGGCCTTGCCCAGTCTGCGGCAGTCACCGCGCTCACCGGGGCGAATCTGACTCTGGGGACACTGACCGAGGAATGCAACAACACCGTCGCGGCAGGACTGGTCATTAGCCAGTCCCCGTTGGCGGGGACACAGGCACCCTACGCCAGCGCCGTGGCGCTGGTGGTTTCCACCGGCCCCTGCAACGTGACCGTGCCAGACGTGGCAGGCCAAACTCAGGCCGCGGCCGAAGCCGCCCTCACCGCCGCCGACCTGACCCTTGGAACGGTGACCCAAGCGTGCAGCAACACGGTTGCCGCAGGGCTCGTCATCAGCCAGACCCCCGCGGGCGGAACCCTGGCACCCTTTGGCAGCGCCGTGGCGCTGGTGGTTTCGACAGGCCCGTGCGATGTGACGGTGCCAGACGTTGTTGGCCAGACGCAGGCCGCCGCCGCGGCGTCGCTGACCGCCGCGAACCTTCTCCTGGGCACAGTGACAGAGGCATGCAGCAACACCGTTGCAGCGGGTCTGGTCATCAGCCAGAATCCCGCAGCAGGCAGCCCGGCACCCTTTGGCAGCGCCGTAGCCGTGACGGTCTCCACCGGACCCTGCAATGTTGTGGTGCCCTATGTGGTGGGCCAGACGCAGGCCGCGGCGGGCGCGGCGCTTCTCGCCGCGAACCTGACCGCGGGCACCGTGACGGAACAGTGCAGCAACACGGTCGCGGCGGGATCGGTCATCAGCCAGAATCCCCTTGGGGGCACGCAGGCACCCTTCGGCAGCGCCGTGGCGCTGGTAGTCTCGACAGGCCTCTGCGGCGTGACGGTACCCAACGTGGTCGGCATGACGCAGGCCGCGGCGGGCGCGGCCCTCAGCAACGTTGACCTCTGGACCGGTGCGATCACGCAGGAGTGCAGCGACACTTTTGCGGCGGGCCTGGTCATCAGCCAGAATCCCGCGGCGGGACAGCAGGCAACCTTTGGCAGCGCCGTGGCCCTGGTGGTATCGTCGGGCCCCTGCGGTGTGACAGTGCCCGATGTGCTTGGCCAGTCGCAGGCGACCGCAACGGCGGACATTATCGGTGCGGGTCTTGTGGTGGGCACGGTGGCTGACGGTTTCAGCAACACCGTTCCCATCGGGTATGTGATGGCGCAGACACCGTCGGGCGGTGTGCAGGTCGCACCCGGTTCGGCAGTCAACCTGGTTGTCTGCCGCGGTCTGGCAACGATCATGCCCAACGTTCTTGGCATGACCCGCGCCGAGGCCGAACTGGCCATCGAGGAAGCCTACCTTGTCGTCGGCCAGGTGGTGAATGACTTCAGCGACACCGTGCCGGCCGGCCGTGTGCTCTCGCAGAGCCCGCCGGGGGGCGACGAGATCGCACGCGGCGTGACCGTGAGTTTCGTGGTGAGTCTCGGCCCGAAGGTGATCGTACCTGACGTGATGGGAATGACTGTGGCTGAAGCGCAGGCGGCGCTGTCGGCTGCCGGACTTCTTTCCCAGATTGTGGAAGAGACTGATGACACGGTGACCGCCGGACAACTTATGCGTCAGGAACCCGCGGCCGGGACGGCCGTTGCCCTGGGTTCAACGGTGACTTTGGTCGTCAGCGCGGGACCGGAAGACGGCGGTTGCGGCTGCGCCGGATGCACGGGCGCCAAGAACCGGTTCACGCTCGACGGCATGGGCAAAACGCTTGGCGACCTGTTCCTTTTCGGACTGGGCGTCATGGTGATGACGGGCATGTCCCGATTCAGGCGATAGCACCAGGCGGGAAGAGCCCGTCCTCTTGACAATCCCACGCCCCGGCGTGTCCCCGCAGGGATAGGCCGGGGCGCTTCCATGGGAGCCGATAGTTTCGGGCGGCTTTACCCCCGCCGTCAAGGAGGAACCACGGCCGTACGGCATCGCATGCCTTGCCCCACGGCTTGCTTGGGATAAAACAGGCTGTTAGCATGTGTGCGGCGGGTTCATGAAGAACCGACGGGAGAGTTGTGCATGCCAAACATCGTTCTTGCCAATCCCTGGGTCCGGTTTGCGGGTGGCGCCGCGCTGTTTTTGCTGGCACTGCTGACCGCATGGCTGCTCGTTCCCGTGCTCACGCCCGTGCTTCTCGCATTTATCTTTTCCTATTGTTTTCACCCCGTGGTTGCGTTTCTCGAAAAGCGGCGGATTCCCCGGGGTGTCACCATTCTGGGGCTGGTCCTGGCGGTGGCACTGCTGGTGCTGGCCGTTCCACTGGTGGCGGTGCCCAGTGTCATTCACGAGGCGGACCGGCTGGTCCAGGAGGCGCGAACGGGAATCGGCAACGACTGGGTGGACCCACTGCTGGACAGGCTCCCGCTGCACGAACTGGTGGTGGATTTGGGCTGGGCGCCCGAAGACAACCGGGATTTCAACGAGCGCGCGGTGATTGCAGAACGGCTGGGGAGGCTGGTGAAGGACAACGCGCTGCAGATGGTCCGCGAATACGGCGACCGCATCGCGGGCTTTGGAAAGCAGGCGGGCATTTCGGCCGCGACCATTGTCGGCTCCGTCGCCAAACTGGGACTGGGCATTGTCGGCTGGCTGGTGAGCCTGTCCCTGTTTCTCTTTGTTGCCGTCGAAATGCTCAAGAATTATGAGAAGATGCTTGACGCGGTGGCGGGGCTCATTCCGCCGCGGCACAGCACGCGCGTGCGGGCTGTCATGGGCAGGATTGACGTGCAGTTGAAGTCTTTTCTGCGCGGACAACTTGCCGTGTGCGGCATTCTCATGGTTCTTTACGGGATCGGGCTGTCCCTGTGCGGGGTGCCCTTTGCCCTGCTCATCGCCGTCCTGGGCGGCGCGGCGAACATTGTGCCCTATGCCGGTCCGGCCATCACGCTGGTTCCCTCCCTAATCCTCACGCTCCTCACCTTTGGAATAGACGGCCACCTGCTTGCCGTGTGCATTGTGTTCCTGTGCGTGCAACTGTGCGAGGGCTACCTGCTGACGCCGCGCATTGTGGGATCGCAGGTGGGACTCAATCCGGCATGGGTAATCGTGGCGATCTTGGTGTTCAGCTCCGTCCTGGGGTTCTTCGGACTGCTGCTGGCCGTGCCCATCGCGGCGGTGGCCAAGGTGCTGGTGCAGGAGGCGGTCGCGTCCTACAAGGACTCGCCGGCCTTCGGGGGACCTCCATCCACGCCGGACTCCCCCTCCTGACCCTCCTCATCGTCAATGTCGCCGAGGTCCTCTTCGGCCTCCGAGTCGTCGGCGGCGGTGAGCGCCTCGTTTGTTCCCTTCCACATGGCCCATGCCGTGTCGCCCAAGCCGAAGAGGATGTAGCCCATTGCCAGCGGGAACATCACCAGCGAGGCTGAACGCGTCATGCCGTAATGAATC
>CALDSM010000261.1 GCA_937923585.1 uncultured bacterium | reverse complement strand
ATGAGCACACTGTACGGCGTCACCTCGCTGCCCGTGCCCGCCGTGGTGGGAATCGCGATGATGGGCAGCGGCGCGTGGGTGTACTGGTCATTGCCGAACAGGCTCGCGCAGGACTGGTCATTGACGGCTAGCACGGCGATAATCTTGGCCGCGTCCATCGCGCTGCCCCCGCCGAGCCCTATCACGAAGTCGCACCCCGCCCCACGGCAGCGGGCCGCCGCCGTTTCACATACGGAGGTGCCGGGGTTCTCGTCCACGCCATCACACACCACGGCCTCGGGAAAGGCTTCCAGAAGGCGGTCAATCAGACCCCCCGCCCGCGCCGAATGCCGTCCGGTGACCACGAAGGGCCGGATCCTGTCCGGGGGGCAGTATTGGACAAGGCGCGCAAACACACCCGCGCCAAAGACAACGCGGGTGGGCATGTTCCAGTGGTAGGTATTCATGATGGAGATTGTAGCGGCACTGCCGGACCCGTCTCCAGTGCGGGGTCTAACCCGCACATCGCGGCTTTACTACCCCTGTTTGTGAAAACCGAGGTTCTCTTCGAGCGAGCGGGTGACTTGCTGGTTGTGGGCGGCTATCTTGTCCAGTTTGGCCTGGGCCTTGGCCGCTGAATCGGAATCTGGCTCGACAATGACCGCCTTCTTCCATTCCTTCACCGCCTCTTCCGGCGCTCCCAACTGGTGCAGCGTATTGCCCAGGTAGCAGTGAGCCCGCGCATATACCGGATCTTCGGCAATGGCCTGACGGAACACTTCCGCAGCCTCGCTGTATCGCTTGGTGTTGTACAGATCCTTACCCCTGCCCACAAGGTGGATCGCGGCCTTGCGCTGTGCTGAAGTCCCGCCATTACCGGCCGCGCGTGGGCGAAGAACATCCGCCGCATCCAAAATACGCTTGAACATGAAATTTCCCATACGTTTACCCCCTGCGTCTTGCCTGTCGTTTCTCCCGTTCAGCCGCCGGATTCGAGACCCCCTGACGGCTGCAAAGTCCACAATCTGCACAGTAATTTTATCACTGATCTGCCGGACGGTCAACTGTAATCGTCTCTCAGACAGGCGTGTCGGCACTGGGTCCGTAAATGGCCGGCAGCGGCACGTCGTGCATGCGCGCATACACCGTCAACTGGCCCCGGTGGTGAATCAGATGGCTCAGCACCATTGCGCGAAACACAACCGCGCGCGGCATGGCAAAAACCGCTTTGTCCCCCATCTTGAGCGTCCAGGTCACCATCATGTCCGCATCGGACACTCCGGCAAGCGCGTCACGCCCTTCACGCACCTTCTCGTCAAACAGGTCCAGCAACGCGGCCGTGGTGGTGAACGGGACCTTCGCAAAGGCCGGTCCCGGCGGGGCAGTCAGGTCCAACTCGGTGCCACCTGCGATAAAGGTGCAATACGAGGGAATGCGGGCGATATGAACGGCAAGTTCGCCCAGCGACGACGATTTGGGATGGGGCTTCCAGGCGCCCTGCGCCTCCGGCAGCCGTTCTAACAAGGTCCGCGTGGATGCCATCTCGTGGTCAAATTCCGGCAGCAGATGTTCCGCTATGCTCATGAGGGGGTCTCCCGTTTGGGTTCTTCTTCCAACCGATTCACAACCATTAGAAACCCGCCGACCCGGTCTACGATTCCCCCACTTGACAAGCGGAGTCCGGAATGATATCATTTTGATATGGTTTTGAAAGGAGGCCATGACATGGTATCGAGAGATGTTGAACGCCAGGTGTCCGATGGGTGGGGTATGCTGACCATGATTCTCGTCGCGGGATTCCTGATACTCGGCGGGTTCATCGGCGGGCTGGTTTCCCAGGCGGTCCCCCTGATTGTCCTGTCCGTACTGGCCGGAATCGTCTGGGTCGTATGCACCGCCGGATTCTTCACGCTCCAGCCCAACGAGGCGGCCGTGCTCGTGCTGTTCGGCAAGTATGTGGGCACGGTGCGGCAGAGCGGGTTCCACTGGGCCAATCCGTTCTACCTCAAGAAGAAGGTCTCGCTGCGGCGCCGCAACCTGAACGGCGCAACGATCAAGGTGAACGACCTGCGCGGCAACCCGATTGAAATCGCGGCCGTGGTGGTCTGGCGCGTCGAGGACGCCGCAAAAGCCGTCTTCGATGTTGACCACTTCGAGAACTACGTGGCCATCCAGAGCGAGGCGGCATTGCGGCACATGGCCATGGCCTATCCCTATGACGATTTCCACGCGACCGAGCTAATCTCGCTGCGCGGGAGCACGGACGAGGTGTCCAAGGCGCTTCAGGGCGAGGTGCAGGAGCGCGTGGCCCCGGCAGGCGTGGTCATTGAGGAAACGCGCCTGGCCCACCTTGCCTATGCGGCCGAAATCGCCGGGGCCATGCTCCAGCGGCAGCAGGCCGAGGCCGTCGTGGCGGCGCGGGCGCGGATTGTCGAGGGTGCGGTGGGCATGGTAGAAATGGCCATCGCCAAGCTGGAGGAGTCCAAGCAGTTCCCGCTCGACGATGAGCGCAAGGCCGCCATGGTGACCAACCTGATGGTGGTGCTCTGCGCCCACGAACCGGCCCGGCCCGTGGTGAACACCGGCACACTGTACCATTAGAAGGGAAATGTTGTGGCCGAAAAGAAGTCATTTCTCCTGCGCCTCCCCCCGGAGCTGATGGACGAGTTGAACCGTTGGGCTGCGGACGAACTCCGCAGCCTCAACGGGCAGATCGAATATGTCCTACGGGAGGCGGTGCGCAAGCGACGGAAGGAGATTCCGGAGAGCAGTCCGGACGAAGGAGAAGCCGACAATGGTGTATGACTATGAAAGCAGCGTGGATTTTCGCGGTGATCCGGTCGGGGCGATAGAACGGGCCAAAGACCTGCTCAGCGCCAAGGGATTCACGGTGCTCCCCCCCGCCGGGAACCAGTTGTGGTTCACCAATCCGGGTTCTTACCTGAACACGAAGAAGAATCCGCTGCTGATGGTTTCCAGGGGATGCCTCACGGCGACGGGGCCGTCGCTCACATTGCATGCTGAACTGGGCAATCTTCAGGGACTGGTGAAGTTTCTGGCCCTTCTGTTGACGGTGATGGCCATACCGGAGACGGCGATGCTGGCTGTGATTCTGGTCATGGTGGTCAAACAGCCGGGGATGCTGTGGGTCTGCCTGCTATCCGTGGCGCCGATTCCGTTTGTGCTCCTTGCCGTACCCAAGATCCAGGGGGGCATCACATCGCGCGCACTGAATGCCCTGTTGAACGAGGTGGCGGGTACGGGGCCGACCAACCAGTACATTGGACGCAGCAACAACGGCGGTTTTTATTACGTCTCTTCTGCCCGCCTGTTCGGCCTTCCGCTGGTACATATCGCGATGGGCCAACAGGCGGACAGTTCCAAAGGTGTGGCAAAGGGAATCATCGCCGTCGGCGACATGGCCTTCGGCGTACTGTTTGCCTTCGGCGGTTTCGCCGTGGGAGGAATCAGCATCGGGGGTGCGGCACTCGGGATAATCGCGGTGGGCGGCGGCGCCTTCGGCGCCGTCACTGTCGGCGGGTTGGCGGTGGGATTGCTGGCCTTTGGGGGGCTGGCTGTAGGGTTGTGAAACTGAACCCGTGAAGGAATGGCCTATGAATTCGGACAGTGAACAAAAGTACTGGTTTCCTGCGAAGAAGCGTGGCTGGGGTTGGGGGCTTCCCGTAACCTGGCAGGGATGGGTGGTGTATGCCGTGTATTCGGCCGGCATGATCGCCGGCGCGGTGGCGTTTCCGCCCGAGAACTTCTTTGGCACCTTCTTGGTGCATGCCATCGCGCTAACCGTTCTGCTCGTGGTTGTCTGCCTGCTTAAAGGCGAGCCACCCCGCTGGCGCTGGGCGGACTCGGACAACGGGAAGAAGAAGTAGGCGGTGCAGGGAAAGTAGACGGGGGGATTCGTACCGCAGGCGTCTCGCCTGCGGTACGTTCCGGAGTGCCTTGGAGTTTTCACCCGCGGCTGCGCGCGTGATAGCATCAGTCCGGTTCCGCAACGAACATGAAAGGCAATCCTCATGCGCACATTTTCCGGTCTCCGCCAGTCTCTCCTCTGCACCTTCCTGCTGTCGGCATGGATCGCGGCCCTGCCCGCATTCGCAGCAGATTCAGGCTCCTCGGCCATCGAAAAACTGGACCCCAATTTCGCCGCGAAGGACACAAGCGGGGAGTGGTTGTGGTACGACGCCCAGAAACTGACGGTCGAGGGAAAGGGCTGGACGGACACGGAGCGCTTCTATGACCGGTTGCCCGGCCGGGCCAAGGGCGCCGTGACCGACCACGTATGGAGCAGATCGGAAGAGCACACGTCTG
>CALDSM010000260.1 GCA_937923585.1 uncultured bacterium | reverse complement strand
GGCAGCGCAGCTTCTCCGCCCGCGCCAACGGGCGCACAATCGGCCCAGCCGACCACCGAGGAGAAACAGGCGCCGACACAGGCCCAGGCCGGAGGCTCCGGACGCTCAGGCCGCATCGCCGCTTTTTGGTTCATACTTCCAAACCGCCCGACGGGAAACAAATAACAAGGGACACAGCACAGTGCTTGCAAAGGTCTTGATACTCGCCGCGGTCTCCTGTATTTCCGCCTCCGGCGACGCTTCCTTTGTCGCATTCACCCCTGAATCCGTCGTGCGCGACGCCGCCGCAGATCCGGCAAACCAGCGCGTGGTGGCCGCCGTGCATGACCGAAACGCCGTTTGGCTGGTCAATCCGAAGAACGGCGAGCGCATCGGGGAATTTCCCGCCGGACAGGGCCCCGCCAGTCTTGCCGTGTCGTCCGGGGGTGATTACCTGGCCTGCGTCAACAGCGTTGACGGAACCGTCTCGCTGCTAACCCTCCCCACCCTTGCGCCGAAAGCCACCCTTGCCATGGGCGGAGGACCGACCATGGTTGTCGCCACGGAAGACAACCGGTTTGTTATCGCCGACGCCTTCGACGACCGGATTGCGGTCCTCGACCCGGCGGGACAGGGAACGGTTGAACTCTTTGCCGCGAAGGCGGGCGTGCCGACGGCACTAGGTGTGTGCGGCAAGACCGTGGCCTGGATTCCCCGCACGGAAGCCTCCGTACTGTTTTTGACTTTGGACCACGCGAAGGACGCCGCGCCGGAACGCATGTCCTTCCCCGTCCAGCCCATCGCCCTTCAGTGTCTTGGCAGCGACCGGTTCGCCGTTGCCACATCAACCGGTCTGTATATGATCAATGTTGGCTCAAAATCCATCACTGCTGAGAAGACCATCCCAGTGGTTGATTTCGACATTGACGGGCCGAAGTTGGTTGTCATCAGTGACAGCGACTGCGTGGTGCTGGATGAGACCCTGAATGCGGTCGCCCGCCGCCCGCTGCCGCTTCCGGCCAATCGCGTCCGTTGCGGAGGCGGAACCGTCGTTCTTCTGGCACCCCAGACACGTCAGGCCGGATGCTGGGATATTCAGGCAATTGAAGAACAGTCCCAAGCCGAGGCGGTGCCGGTCGCGGCGACGCCCACGGCGGTTGCCGTGGCGGAGGCCAAGCCCGCAGAACCGTCGGCTACACCGGAACCCGTTGAGGTGCCCGCACCGGTAGTTGCGCCTGTGCCTGTGCCTGTGCCTGTGCCTGCGCCTGCTCCGGCACCTGAACCCGCGCCTGTGCCCACACCGGTTCCTGAACCTACGCCCGCAGCGGCACCGGCGGCAGTGCCTGAGCCGACCCCAGCCCCGGCACCGGCTGTTGCGCCAGTGCCCGAGCCTGCGGCCAGCCCGGCCCCTGCCGTCGAGACGGTGCCCGCCGCAGACGAAGCGAACAAGGAACAGGCAAAAACGTCCACGTACCGGCAATACCCGCTTCAGGGGGGGATGCGCGCGCCCAGAACCGTGCGCGAATCCGCCAATCCCCTGGAGCAGCAGGCCAAACTGGGCATTCGCAATGCCCTTACCCGCCCCGTGGAATTTGGCGCGCCCGGTCTTGGCTTCACGCCCCCTGATTGGACGGAGCCGCTGCGTGACCTTGAGGCGGACAGCATGCAGACCGACCTGACCACGGGCCGCACGGTGTTGAATGACAATGTCCGACTGCACCTGGGCAAAATGTCATTCCGCTCGGACCATTTTGCCTACTCGAACGAAGAGGCGAGCTATGAAGCCTCGGGGAATGTCCTTGTAGAGCAGGCCGAGTCCAAACTGACCGCGGACAAGCTAACCTACGAGGCACCCTCCGTCAAGGTCGCGGAGGAGAGTTTCATCCTGCAGCCGCATGACGAGCAGTCGCTCGCAAAGCGCCGCCTGAGCATGGGCCGCCTGATTGGCGACAACGTGCACGTGCTGGAGCCCACGCGCGAACTGTGGGCCGACCATGTGGACTACAATTTCGCCACGGAGAAAGGTGAACTGACCAATGCCCGGGGCAATGCTTCCATGTTCTTCTATCGCGCCGGCAAGCTCCAGATTATGGGGCCCAAGGACACGATTGCGGAGGATGCCTGGCTGACCACCTGTCCCAATGAGGACCCGCACTACCGCATCCTGATGGACGAAGTGGCCATGGAGAACGGCGAGATCATGTCCGCCAAAGGCGTTCATCTCCAACTGGGACACCGCAGGCTGCCTTTCGCCATTCCCTTCGCCGGAAATCGCGGCGGGGAGAACCCCTGGACGCTCGACTTCGAGACGGGCAGTTACGCCAAGACGGGCTCCTTCCTCAGCGCGGCACAGATTTTCGAACTGTCCCCCGAACTGTCGCTCGGCCCCCGAATCATGCCCACGATGAAGCAGGGTGTGGCGCTGGGCGGAGACATGATGTACGACTACACCCGCAAGCCGTCGTCTCCGCTGTTCATGAACAAGGGCGAACTGCACACCCTGTTCTCGACCAACGGGCGGGGCTATGCGGAATGGTATCACCGCTACGAGTATGACGAAAACCTGGTGGTGCGGGCGCAGGTGGAGGAGTGGTCCGACCAGTACTTCTACAAGGATTTCTTCTGGGACCTCTACAGAAACCGCAGCACCTCCCCCCGCAATTTTGCCAACCTCAATTACCGGCAGGAGGACTTCATTGTCTCGGGCACGCTGAACGTCTCCGGCCTGTACTGGCGGACACCACCGGACTCCGATCTCCCGGATGGCACCACGGACAGGGAGCGTGAATTCCTCACGCAGAAGCGCAGTCCCGGCACGGAAAAACTGCCGGAAGCGTCCTTCCACCTGCTTGAGCGCCCCCTTGCGGACCATTTGTATGTCTCCTTCGACACGACCAACGGCTATTACGACCGCCATTACGGCCGGCGCATTCCGGACATCTACGGCGGACGCAGCGTGAATACGGCCCGCCTGACCTACGACTGGAATCCCCTGCCCTACCTGGGCGTGACCCCGTTCTATGAAGTCCAGGGATCGCTGTATCAAAGCGACCTGGACCGCGGCGACACGACGGGCGCCTTCTCCAATGTGGCGGGCGTCACACTGCAAACCCGCCTCCACAAGGAGTATCCGGGCTTCTGGAATTTCTCGGCCTTCAAGCACGTGATTGTCCCCTCCCTTACCTTCTCCTATCGCCCGTCGTCCACGCTCGACCCGGAAGACACGCCGCATTTCGACGCCCTGGACAACGTCGAGGGCCGCAGCCGGATAGAGTCGAAGATCTCCAATATTGTCTATGGCCGGGATGCGGAGACGAAACAGGTCTGGCAGGTGTGCCGGCTCAATCTTTTCCAGGGCAACGATTTCTGGAACGAGGTGCGCAAGTCCAGCGACTATGAGGTCGAACTGGACCTGCGGCCCCGACCCTGGTGGGGATTCCAGATGGTGGCCGAAAACCACAACGTTGACGGCCCCGCGCTCAAGCTGTCCAAAGGCTGCGATCCTTTCGGTGACTTGGGCGACGAGCACTTTGGCGGGTACCGCTACTATTCCGCCCACCCCGACCAGACCGGTTCGGTGGACTACAACCGCGTGCTGACGCAGTTCTACTACGACGACACGATGCGGGGCGGCATATTCAACACACGCGTGGGATTCGCCTATTCGGACACTGCGTCGCAGATCACAAACGAGGCGGTTCTTTACGGTCTCGGCCTGCGGCTGGGCGATGTCTGGTCGCTGAGCGCGGAGCATATCTTTGACATACACGAGGGCATTCTGCTCCGCCAGACCTACGAGATACGGCGAATCTTCCACTGCATCGAGGTGGGCCTGCGCCTGCGGGAGCGCCAGAGCGGCTATGACTTTGCCGTGAACTTCAATCTCGCGGCCTTCTCGGGACCGCCCCTCAAGTTCTGACGCTCAGCGCTTCAGCCCGACCACCTCGTAGGCGTCCACGGCCTGCAGTTTGCCCTTGACCGTGAGCGCCCCCATGGGAATCGCCTCGACACGGTCCTTCACCGCCTCCCACACGTCCCTGCCGATAAGGGTCTTTCCGGGGCCTGCGAGGTCGCACAGCCGCTTGGCGGTGTTGACGCGGTCACCGACCACGGTGAAATCCATGCGCTTGGGCGAGCCAATGTAGCCGGCAATGACCTCGCCCGAGTCTATCCCGGTGCCGACGTAAAACTGGGGCCGGTTTTCGAGGCCGCGCAGCACATTCAGTTCCGCGTTTACCCGCTGCATCTCAAGCGCGGTGCATACGGCGCGGTACGGTTCGTCGCCTGCGGCGATGGGCGCGCCAAAGATGGCCATGATCTCGTCGCCGATATACTTGTCCAGCGTTCCCTCATATTTGAACACGATCTCGGTCATGGCGGTGAAATGCTCGTTGAGCAGGCCCACCAGGTGCTGCGGGGCAAGTTTCTCCGCCAACTGGGAAGAGCCCCGTATGTCGCTGAACATGCTGGTCACATGGGTCTTCTGCCCACCCAGCACCAGCGCCTGCGACTCGTTGAGCACCTTGTCCACCAGCGCGTTGGGCAGGAACCGGGCCAGGTTCTGCCTGCGTTTCTCCGACTCGACAATCTCGCCGGCCAGCCGCGCGTTTTCTATCGCCATCGCCGACTGGGAGGCCAGCGTGGAGAAAAGTTCCAGGTCCTCCTCCGTGAAACGCATGCCCGCCTTCCGCGTGTCCACATAGACCGAGCCCAAAATGCGGTTTTCCACCTTGAGCGGCACGCACATCGCGCTCACGATCCGGCTGAGCACGACACTTTCCCGGTTTCCGAACTCGCGGTCCGACCGGTCCGCCATCAGCACGGCCTCGCCGTCTATGGCCGCCTGGCCGGCGATGCCCATGCTGGGCGATGCCGCCTCCAGTTCGCGCCCCATCTCCCGCGCCACCTTGACGCGCAGCGTGCTGCTCCGCTCGTCGCTCAGCAGCACAAAGCCCCGGTCGGCCTCCACCACCTCAATGACCGTGTCCAGCATGCCCGCCAGTCGCTGGTTCAGGTCGAAATTGGAGGTCATCACCTGGTTGGCGCGGTGCAGGGCGGCCAGACGGCGGTAGGCCCGGCCGATGCGCTCCACTTCCGCGCCGGTGGGCGCGGGGGCCGGTGCCTGCGGGGCGCGCACCCCGGAACTGCGTCGGCCGACCATGGTCATGGTGGAATCCACCATGTCCATCTCGGCGCGGATGCTGTTAATGCTTCGAAGCAGTTGGCTGTCGTCTGAAGCAGGAATTCTCCCGCTCGACACCGGGTTCTGCGCGGCATCGTCCCGAAACACGAGTCGGCACTTGCTACCGAACCAGATCTCGTCCATGTGCTTGAGCACCCGTTCCGACACCCGCTGCCGGTTCACATAGGTGCCGTTCAGGCTTTTGAGGTCCTGCACGATGGTCCTGTTGTCACGCCGCGTGAGGCGGGCATGCTGCCGCGACACCTCCTCCGCAACCAGCACCACGTCATTTTCCTCCGCCCGGCCAAACGTGATTCCCCCCGCCGACAGCGGGACCGTCATGGGGGCAAGTCCGGGCTGCTCTATGATCACCTGTGCCATGCGCTGTGCTCCTCGGCAAAATCATAGCAACCGGAACAGGCGCGGTCAATCGGCGGAGAACTGGGCAAGGCACGAATACCACGGCAATGGGCTGTCTGGAAATTCCCCATGGCTGTCGGGGTTCGTTCGGCCGCGTTCTGTCAAGCCAATTCTTTCTGTGCCAAATATTGAAAGTTGAAACGTGTCCACGCGGTCACACCGCCACTTTCTGGTGTATGGCGGCGATGC
>CALDSM010000259.1 GCA_937923585.1 uncultured bacterium | reverse complement strand
TACGAGATCTGATCGTGACTGGAGTTCAGACGTGTGCTCTTCCGATCTGGTCGCTACTAAGCCACGGCTTCTGGCAGCAATTCAACCGGCCGGACACCCAGGGTGTTCGGCCGGTTCCTGTTGCTCCCCGCAAGGTCCGGGCCGACCCGGTCGGCGGCTTGCGGGACAGGCCTGGAAGATAAGGAGGGGCGATGGGAGACCGGATAATGGTTCGTCGAGACTTTCTCAAGAAGTCGTTGGGCGCGGGAACGCTTGGGCTTGCGGCAACGGGTGGGGCTTGTGCGGAGGAAAACGCCGCCAAAGGCGCGATGCGGGCAGAACAGGACGGGGCGCACGAAGTACAGGGCGCACCGCCGATTCTCAGGTCATTCACCCCGGAGGACCACCGACGGCGCTTGACGGCCATCCGGTTCTGCGAGCAGGCAGTCCGCAAGTGCATGCGCAGGCATCTGGTCACAAACTATCTTCCGGCACAGGCGACCTACAATCTGGGCGAATACCCTTCGCGGGAACGGTGGACCCCGAATGACTATGACGAGCAGGAACTGGACCGGCTGCGCGACCACGGGATTCAGGTTATTCAGGTGTTTGACGACTGGAACAACTCGCTCCGCCTCTTCGGCGGCGACAAGTACAGTCCGGTCAATCCGGAGGGGTTCCACCGCTTCGTGGAAATGGTGCACCGCCGGGGGATGAAACTGCTACCCTATGTGTCCACCGGGTTCATCCAGCGGACCGACCCGGATTTTCGCCCCGAATGGGCGAGAGAGGGGGACTTCCTGGTGCTGGGCTACTGGAACATGGCCCGGTGCGCGCCGTCGAGCGCGGGGTGGCGGGCCTACATGCTGCCCAAGGTGCTGGCCGTGATGGATGAGTACGGGGCGGACGGCTTGTACGACGACGGCGGGTATCTGGCCAACCAGCATCACGGCCGGGGCGCAGCCACGGGCGATGAGGTGGAGGCTTTCGGGGAGACGGCGGACCACGACGGCGCGTTTGTGGACCTGCTGGGGCTGCTCTACGGCGAGGTGAAGCGGCGCGGTGGCATCTTCAAACTGCATGTGAACGGCGCGGAACAGCCCATGAGCCGGGGCCTGCGCGTGTATGACTATCTGTGGGTCGGAGAGGGCGTGGGCAATCTGGACGCGATGCGCGGCACCGTCAGGGACTATCCGCCCTATGTGGTGCCCTGTCCCGACATGACCTTTGCCAAGACCGGCAGTTTTGACGAGCCCTACCTGCACGCGATTCCGTACATGCAGTTCCCCATGCTTCAGGCGGGACGTCCGTTTACGGGCGAGCGCGCCATGATTCCGGGCGTGGCCTACAACCCCAATCCCGACGACTTCTGGATGCGCATTTGCCGCGAGGCCTGGAAACAGTACCAGGACCATCCGGAGGGGCCCCATTCCTATGGCGCGTGGGATGCGATTCCGGGCCGCAGTGAGACACGACCGGCGCACGGGAAGTGGCTAAAGCGGTACCTGCCCCTCGCGGAGGACGGCACCTATGCGTGGCTGGACGTTGCGGACAGCGACCTGTTCCAGGGGCCTGTGCCCGCAGGCTGTGTGGTGTCGGCTTTTGCCAACCGCGAGGTGTATCTCGTGCTGGCAAACTACGGGAAGGAACCCGTGGAATTTGTCACCCGGGACAAATACTGTTCGACGGAGACTACCGAAAGCGCGCCGCAGGACCACTGGCGGCTCGGGGAACGGTCGCTGGAAATCGTGCGGTTGCAGGCTTGACATGCCGGGACTACCGCCAACCGCGCCGTCTCCCGCTTTTGACCTTCCGGGTCCGGCCCCGGTAGAATAGGCACGCTCTCCAAGGCTTGCAGGAAGTAACACCCACAAGGACCGCATCACATGCTGGAAATCAAGGCTTTTCGAGGATTTCGGTTTAATCCGGCCGTCACGGGCACGCTGGACAATGTCATCACTCCGCCCTATGACGTGATTACGCCGGACGAGCGGGCCGAACTGGCGGCGCGCTGCCCGTGGAACATGGTCCATGTGATTCTGCCCAAGCCGGGACCAGACGGGGGATCACCCTACGACCACGCAGCCGCGGTGTTGCAGGACTGGATGGCCAAAGGCGGGCTTTGCCGCGACGACGCGCCGTCATTCTATCTGCTGCGCCAGCAGTTTACCGATTTGGAGGGTGTCGCCCACACACGCCGCGCCTTCTTCGCCGCAACGCGGCTGCCGGAAGCCAATGAGCGCCATATCCTGGGCCATGAGCGCACTTTTGACAAGCCCGTGGCGGACCGCTACGCGCTGACCTGCGCCACGCAGATGAGCCTTGGCGCGGTGTTTGCGCTCTACTCCGACCCGGAACGCAAACTGGCCGCGTTTCTTGCCCAAATGGAGGCGCGTCCGGCGGATCTGGTCGCCCGCACCTTCGAGGGCGTCCAGCAGGAACTGTGGCGCGTGCCGGCCGACCCGGAAGTGTGCGCTTTCTTCCCAGGCAAGACGCTGTACATCGCCGACGGACACCACCGGTTCCGCACGGCCTGCACCTACCGCGACGAAATGCGGTCAAAACTGGGCAATCCGTCCGGACCGCAGCCGTGGGACTTTGCGCTGATGAGTTTTGTCGCCTTCGAGGACGAGGGGCTCCGGATATACGCCGCGCATCGCGTGATAAAGCCCTACGACGGTTTCGATTTCGACGCCTTCATGGCCGCGCTGGGCCAGTGGTTCGCGGTGACGCCGACGGAGGGCGACGTGCACTCTCTGGTCAAGTCCGATCCCGAAGACGGCGTGTTTGGCCTGGCGGTGCATGGCCGGGGCAGGTTCCTGCTGCGTTTCCGCGGCAGTCGCGAGGCGCTGCTGGGCGAAGACCGCGGCCCCTCATGGCGTGCGCTCGACGTGGCGCTGCTGCACCGCGGCATATTCGAGCGCATCCTGGGCATGCCCGAGGGTGCCGAGTATGTCTATGAGAAGAGCCCCTCCGGAGCGCTCGATGCCGTTGACAACGGCGCGGCACTGATGGCCTTCATACTGAAGCCCACGCGCTCGGAACAGATTTGCGCGTGCGCGGAAGCCGGCGAGCCGATGCCGGAGAAGTCCACCTACTTCTTCCCGAAACTGCCCACCGGCGGCGTGCTTTACCCCTTGTATGAGCCCTGAAAGAGTTGGGTTCAGGATCTGAGAAGAAGCCAATAACGGAGGGCGCTGGGAGCGACGGCGTTCCTGCCGGCTCCGGGGCGCTTGCCCCGCGTCGCGGGCGTGCGCTTAGGGCTTCTTTTTGTAGATCACCACGGCGTCGCCGACTTGCAGGACGCGGTCCTTCGGCCATGCATTCCACTCGTAAAGCTGGCTAAGACCCACGCCATACCGCTTGGCGATAACGGTCAGGTTCTGTCCGGGGGCGACTGTGTGGACCACCTTGCCGCCTTTGGCTGTGGCGGCGGGTGCCGCCTTGGCCAGTTTCACTTCGTCGCCCGCATCATGGCTGCCATCAGCGGCGGGCTTGCGCAGCGTGAGCTCCTGGCCCTCCTTGATTACCGATTTGGCCGTCAGCCTGTTCCATGCCATCAGCTCTTGGGGCTTGACGCCGTTCTTGGCGGCAATGGTTGTGATGCTCTCACCCCGGGCCACCTTGTGGCTCACCGTGATCAGTTCCTGTTCGGTCTTCTCGGGGTTGTTGCCCACCGGGGTGTCGTCGGATTTTTTCATGTCCTTGGCTGTCGCTTCGGCCCGAACCGGCCCCGCTTCCCTGTCGTCGGCATTCTGTCCCACGGCAAGTTTCTCACCCACCAGCAGCGTCGTATCCTTGGTCTTGCCGTTCATGCGCAGCAGCTCGTCTGTCTTCATTCCGTAAAGTTTGGCGATGGCGGCGGGATATTCGCCCGGCGCGACCTTGTGGAACCGCGTGCTGTCCTGGTCCGCGGCCGGGGCTGGGGCGGGCTTTGCGGACGACGCAGGCTCGGCGGCGGCAATCGTGAGCGTCTGCCCCGCCATAATGCCGCCCTTCTTGCCTATCTTGTTCCACGCCGCCAGTTGGGCAACGGAAATCTTGTTCGCGGCCGCTATCCCGGCCAGCGTGTCACCTTTGCGCACCTTGTAGGTCTTGGCAGAGGCGGGCTTCGCATCAATTGCCGGTGTTGCCGGGGTGTCATCCTGCTTTGACGCCTTCGCCATCTGGGGCGCCGCAACAGGCGCCGCGGTACCACCCATGGCATCGGTCTTGACGGGAACGACGAGTGTCTGTCCGGTCCGGACCGACTTGGCGGACCTGATCTTGTTGGCCGCAAGCAACGCCTCCTCTGTGGTGCCGAACTTCTTGGCGACCACCGCGAGCGATTCATTCCGGCGAACCTTGTACTTGACGGACGCCATCACCGCCTGGCTGGCGCCGGGTTGCATGGCGGGCACCTGCTGCAGTGCCGCCAGAAAACGGTCTTTGTCCTTCCGGGGCACGGCCACATGGTACTCTCCCGTGGGCGGCGTGGTGTCACGCAGCAGGTCCGGGTTCAACTGTTCCAGGGTGCCCGGCGCAAAACCAAGCGCCTCGTCCAGTCTGGCCAGCGGGTACATGCCCTGCACCGGCACACGCTCCACATCGTCCGGCGGTTCGGTGCCGCGGGTGAAACCGTACTTTTCGGGGTTGGCCGTGACCACAACATAGGCCAGAAGCCGCGGGAAATACTTCTTGGACTCCATGCGAATCATGTTGGAGGCGGGTGGTGTCTGAATGAGTCTCCAGAAGTCGGCGTCGCCCCCATTGGCGGCAACGGCCCGGGA
Source organism: uncultured bacterium (assembly GCA_937923585.1). Taxonomy (GTDB): domain Bacteria; phylum Hydrogenedentota; class Hydrogenedentia; order Hydrogenedentales; family CAITNO01; genus CAITNO01. The sequence continues at coordinate 8,398 of CALDSM010000259.1, read as the reverse complement.
CAGGCCGCCCTCGCCCATGTTGTACGCTGTGACAGCCAGATCCCAGCGTCCGTCGAAGAAATCATGCAGGTACTTGAGGTACTCAACGGCCGCCTCGGTGCAGCGCTGCCAGTTGTACCGCTCGTCCACATAACCGTCCATGCGCAGTTGATAGCGCCGGGCCGTGGAAGGCATGAACTGCCACATGCCCCCCGCGCCCGCCGGGGAGACCACTTTGTTCTGGAACATGCTCTCGACCATGGCGAGCCAAAACAGATCCTCGGGAAGGCCTGCCGCGCACAGGCGCGCCCGCAGCGGGGTCTCATACTTGGACGCGCGATTGAGTCCCCTCTGGAAGGTGCCCGGATAGTCGTTCTGCAGTTCCCGGATTTCCGCAAGCACCGGTTCAGGGAGCGGATTGGGAAGCACCAGCGGGCTGTAGGCCCCGTTGCCGCCCTGATTCAGCCCCTCCACGGGCGTGAGTTCCTGCGCCCCCACACTGTCCCGGGGCGCAGGAGTGAACTGAACCGCTTGACGGTGGGATTGGGTGGCGCATCCGGTGACAAGCACCAGCAAGGCTGACAGCCCCATGATCGCCGGAACAACGCATCTTCCTTTTTTCAGGTGGCGCATCGTTTGCCGGGTTGGTTCGGACATTGTCGCTCCTGTGACCGAGGCTGGAAGATGCTACGCTGTGCCTCTCGGCATGCGTCGGTCTTCCAGCGTTTGTGCCGGGAATGCAACCATCTCCGGCAAACCACTCGCACTCTCCGTAACGGGGGCATACCGGCACCGGTACTATCTGGTGTGTCAGCATGCCAGCCGCAAATCGCAGTCTACACAAGATGTTGTGGTTTGTCAAGCAATTAGGGGCGAATGTTGGGTGCGGAACGGTTTCTTGGCTAACAATTCCAGCGCCTCCAAGAAGGTCGAAATTAAGAAGGGCTTTTCAAAAGAGGGGCGGTTTACGGTCTCCAAGAAGCGTTGCGTTTCGAAGTTCAACGTATCCGCAGTAATGAAGACGACATGTCTGGCGGCCTCCGGGTTTTCCTCGGCAAGGCGCACGTACAGTTCCCTGCCGTTCATGGAACCCGGCAGGTTGATGTCCAGCACGATCCCGTCATAGTCGCGGGTGCGGACGCGTTCGAGCGCGTCTATGCCGGTCTGCACGGGATCCACCTCGTGCCCGCGCATGTTGAGGGCGGTGCAAAGCATGTCCAGGAGGTCAGGCTCGTCGTCCACAAGCAGGATTTGCAGTGGACGGCCTCCCTTTTCCTCAGGCGGTGCCGATTGGGCGGCGGGCGGTGTCTCGGCCAGGGCCGGCAACCGGATTACCAGTCGCGCTCCGGGCAGTTCCGGCTCGCCATCGTGAACCACGAGAAGATCCCCGCCACAGTCCCGGACCACGGACCGGGCCAGGCTGAGGCCCAGCCCCACGGCACCTTCGGCCCGGCGTGTGGTGAAGAATGGCTCGAAAACCTGTTCGTCCAGTTCGCCCGGTATGCCGGGGCCATCGTCGGCAATGCTGATCCAGGTCCCGTCCGCATCGGCCCCGACTTCGCAAATCACCTTCGTTCTTGCGAAACACAGGGCGTTGTCGAGCACGCTCATGATTACCTGGGCCATTTGGGCGGGCACACACTCCGCCCATTCGGAATCATAGGGAAGGCGCCACTCCACACGGCGGTTCTGCGTGCCCGTCAGCATGGGACGCACCGATTCGCGCAGCATGGCGCACAGGTCCGTCGGCACGCGCTCAAGCGGGGTCCCCTTGCCGAAATCAAGCAGATCCTCAACAATCTCCTTGCAGCGCATGCTGCTGCGAAGGATACGGCTGACGATCTCCGCCGTCTGCTCGGGGGGCAGCCCCTTCGACATGAGTTCCGCAAAGCCAATCACCACGCTGAGCGGGTTGCGCAGCTGCTGGGCCACGGTGAGCGCTATCTGGGACACCAGCGAGGAACGCTGCTGTGCCAGAATCTGGTTCTCCATCCGCTTTTCCAGCCGTTTCTGGGCGGTCAGGTCAACCAGCCCGCAGACCGCGTGGGTAACGCGCCCGTCTGGAACGAAGATGGGAAAAAGGCTCAGGCTGAACCAGCGTGTCTGGTCCGGCTCGTCCAGCCTCACCTCTTCAAAATGAGGCATGCCCATGCGAAAGACCTGCCGGCAAATGCATGGCGTGCCGGTTTTGCCCAGGCGGCGGTGAAAATAGCAGCAGTAGGGCAGTGCGCCGGCATTGTCTTCAAAGGTCAGAAACCGCGCCGTTTCGGTGGCATGCACGATGGCGCCGCTTTCATCAAACAACTGCACGGGGAAGGGCAGTATGTCCAGGAATCTGCGGCGCATGTAGTCGAGCACATCGGCGGCGGTAACCCGTTCATCGCCGACCGTTTCAAAACACACCGCCGCGCCGTCCCGCCGCCCCTCACTGTCAAATATGGGCTGCACCAGGAACTGCAGTTGCCGGTCCGGGTTGGCGGCGAGCCGGCCGGCAAAGATATGTTTCTTCACGGTGGGCCGGCGCTGCCGCAGGAGGCGGCGCACTTCCTGGGCGGTTTCCTCGTCGCACAGCGCCGGAAAATCCCGCCCGCACAGGGATTCCAGCGGGGACCTCATCTGTTCGGCGCTGGCGGCGTTTGCCTCAACGACCATGCCGTTCCCGTCCACCAGCACGAAGGGCCGCCCAACGGTGTCCATGATGACCCGCTGCCGACGGCCCATGGACAGGTTCGCATCGCGGTCACGCCGGGTGAAATACTGGGCGGCCTGCAGCACGTGGATGTCATAGACTTCATTGACGAGCATGAACAGTTCGGCGTCCGGCAGACCGGGTACGCTGCCGGCACAGAAAGGAACCACCGCGTCCCGGGCACCCCGACCAACCTCGATGAGATCAAGCAGCGTCCCGCCCGAGGCGGCGAGGGCCTCCGCCAGGGTCGCCGACCATTCGTGAACCCGGTAGGGCTGTCCGCGCAGCATGCCCACCACGTCCCGGAGCCAGGGCAAGACCAGCGCCCGCACGGTGTCGCGGTCTTTGGAGGGCACCATCTCAACCATCTGCCGGCTGAGCGCCTCCAGTCGGGGTTCGACATAGTCGGCGAAGAGACTCGCGGCCTGCATGTTCATAGATGTAGCGTCTTTCCTCAAACGCTATACCAGCCGTCTGTTGATTGGGACCGGAAGTTTGACCGGGGGTAATAATGCCAATATCGCAACGCGGATACAAGGCCAAGAACCGGTTACAGGGGATTCTCCCTTTCTGCAGGTCCCTTTGGCGATTAGAGCAACCGCACCCGGAGCGTGACTATCTTCTTTGGCGCCACGGTGACGGACAATTTGTTGCCGGTGACTCTGAGCGGTTTTTCGGCAGTCTCCTCCAGCGTGACCAGTTCGGCGGAGGCAGGCCGCCGGGCAAAGCGGACCGTTCCCTTAACCGTCTTGACCGTGGGATTGGACAGACGCAGTATCCAGCCGCCGTTGTCTTCGGCAGGCTTGACAGCGGTGACCGTGAGTGCGCCCGGGGCAACCTCGGCAAAGCCGTGACGATTGGGCAGCGTTCCGTCATGCACCCCCGCCTGGGCCGGGTCCACGGGGGCGACAAAAGCGTCCGCCTCCTCAATCACCGCGCCGACAGAATAGTCGCCGGCGTGGGGGTATATGCGGTAAGTGAACGCGTGCGCGCCGGGGCACTGCGACAGCGCCATTTCCGGATGGGCGTCCCAGCGGCAGCTTACCGTGGTAAGGCTGACTTCGTAAGCGCGCATCAAAGTGACCGCGATGGCCCGGTCGGCATCCTGGGTGACTTCGTATTCGCGGAGACCCTCGGCGATGAAGGCGAGCCCGCCCTTCTTGTCGCTCACGTCCACGAAGCGCTGCATCGGGAAGGTGACGCCCCTGCAGCCGTGCCATGGGCTACCCTTGCTGAAGGCCGTTTCCCGCTCGACCACGTCGAAGGCGCTCTCCGCATGGCAGGTGCGGCCTGAACGGCGGGTGGGCAGCATGACGCGCAGGCGGTGGTTCCGGGCGGTATTGTCAAAACGCACGGCCACCTCGACGCTTTTGGCGCCGCGGCGCAGCGTGATGTGCGAGGTCACCGTCAACGGCAGCGTGTCGCGCGAGCGCGAGGCGCTGCTGCCGATGCCGTCGAGCCGCTGCCACGGGTCGCCCCCGTTTTCGTCCAACCCCGCGGGAATGACCATGTCCACCTCGACCCGGTAGCGGGCAAGCAGGGGGCCGTCCTCTTCCAGCGCCACGCGCACCGGGAAGCCGCGGCTGTCAATCACCTGGTCCACCGCCGGGTTGTGGTGCATCCAGGAGTGGCCCGCCTCGCCGTTGTCGAGGAAGTAATTCAGGTCGTCGTACTGCACGCCGCTGGCCTTGTGCGTCACGCTCAAAGTGCCGTCCGTCTTGACGGCCACGCGCAGGTGCTCGTTCTCCATCGTGTTCGCGGCGGTGACCAGGCTGCCCCGGTCGAACATCCCGGAACGGTCCACCCGGAACGTCGTGTAGCCCAGGGCGGGCAGGTCGGCGGCGTCCAGGTGCACGGTGAAACGCTCGCTTTTCATCATGGCGGGCGCGTCCCAGGCATGGTTGACGATGGCCCAGTGCGGCTTGCGCGCCGACACTTGCACGGGGACCGGCTTCCCGGTGTTCAGGTTAACCAGCGTGAATTCGCCGCGCGGGCCGGTGTAGGGCAGATCCAGAACAGCCGTGACCACTTCGGACCGGGACCGTGCCAACGGATTGAACACGGTCAGCAGCACATCATCCGCCTTGGTCTTCTTCGTGGTGCCGATGCGCAACTGCAAATCGCCCAGGGAGCGGGTGATGAGGCCCTCGCAGATGTGGATGACCTGCCGGAGCCGGTGCATCATGTCCTCCTCGATGGCGTCCACGCCGCTGCCCGAGATGCTGTCGTGCGCGTGGCACTGGAGCAGCGTCTTCCACGCCAGGTCGAGAAACGCGCGGGGATATTCCGCGCCGGCCCAGGCCGCCATGGCGGCAAAGGGCTCGGTGCGCCGCTGGAGCAGGTATTCGGCGCGCGAGGCCAGCGCCTTCATGCGCGTTCGGCTCGACAGCACGTCGCTGTACAGGTGCATGGTCACGGGCATGGGCTTGGGAATGCGCTGCTCGCCCCGCAACACCTGGAGCTTGTCCCACTGGACCTCCGCCTTGATGGCTTTGAGCATTTCAGGGTACGAATCGTGGAACACTTTGTCCGGTACGAGTGCCTTGGCGGTTTCCTTGTACATCTCCATCTCGACCGGGTCGGCCAGGCTGCTGTCATGGCCCATCATGAATGCCAAATGGCGCGTGGTGGCGAACTCGACCTCCTTGTCGCGCAGCCATTTTACCCGCTCAGCAATCTTCTCCCGGTCAAACCCGCGCTTCGGGTCAAGCTGAAAATGGTGGCCGGGCGCACGGTCGGGCGAGCACCGGTGGAACGGCAGCCCCAACTCGTCCCAGGTATATTCGCGGTCGGCCTGGGCCTTGCCATACAGCGCCGCCCGATAAACGTGCTGGTAAAAGTTGTAGCGGGCGCCGCTGCTCATCTGGCTGCCGAGGATGCGCGTGCCGTCGGCCCCTTCGAGGATGAACTCGTTGGGCGTTTCCTCGTGGCTGATGCCGTGATAGAACAGGATGGTGTCGATGCCGAACCCGGCGTAGAGCTGCGGCATTTGCGAGTTCTGGCCGTAGGAGAACGGCGTGTGGCCGACCTTCATCACCCCGCCGAAGGATTTGGCCACCCGGTGGCCCATGAGCAGGTTGCGCACCAGCGACTCCCCGTTGACCTCAAAGCCCTCCGGGCAGGTGTACCACGGGCCGACCAGCAGGCGGCCGTCGCCGACCGCCTTCTCCACGCGCGCACGGTTTTCCGGCCGCACCTCCAGGTAATCCTCGAGCGGAACCGTCTGCGAGTCCAGCAGAAACGCCCGGTATTCCGACTGCGTTTCAAAGACGTTCAGCAGCCCGTCCAGAAAGTCCACGAGCATCATGCGCGTCTCCTGGAAGGGGAACAGCCATTCGCGATCCCAGTGCGTGTTGGATATAACGTGAATCACGTGGCGTGGAGCCATGGTGCAAATCTCCGTGGGGTTGACTGAATGACGCATATTGTTGTCATGGGAGCGGCGGCAAGTCAATCAGGCTGCATCTGCACCGCAAAGGCCTGCAAAGCGCACCGACACAAGCATCCGCGCCCGAATCCGACACCTTTACCATCCTCTTAATCTCTTTTTGACTGCGGTGGCCATGCCGCCGCTTTTCCTCGCCGGGGCCATGCTCCGGCACTCCCCTTCAGAAGCGCGCCCGGGAAAGACGCCGCAAGCACCTAAACCATCCCCCTCCCGCGCCAAAATGAGTTTCGCCCGCCGGAAGGGCGGGCGAAATGAAAGGCGATGGTTAAACGGTTGCGCCCGTCATGCGGACAACCGCAACAGGCGGTTACGGAATCCGCACGACACGCATGCCAATGGACCAGTCGCTGGCAGTGGGCGGGTATGCGGTGCGGTTTGCAGACCGGAGGCTGCCCGCATAGTCGGACACCCCGTAATCATGAAACGCCCGGTAGGCAGCCCGCGGTGCATCCACCCAGGCGCTGCCGTCCACCGGTGCCCCCGTGTAGCTGTCATGCCAGTCGTCCTCATACCATTCCAAGGCGTTGCCGACCATGTCGTACAGGCCCCACGCATTGGGCTTCTTCTGTCCCACCAAATGCGCGTACGCCTCACCGGCGTTGATTGTGTTGGTCATATACCAGGCGTATTGGCTTGCCGTTGCATCGCTTCCGTCATCACCCCAGTAGTATTGCGTGGTCGTTCCCGCGCGCAGGGCGTATTGGAACTGCGCCTCCGAGGGCAGCCGGAAGGTCTTTCCAGTGTGGGTATTCAGCGCCGTCAGGACGGCGTGCGCATCATTCCAGTTGATGTACACGGCGGGCGCATTTTCGTCGCCAAGGATGTTGCCGCAGGCCACGCACGGCTCAGTCCCGGTCAAAGCCCTCATTTGGGCCACCGTCAATTCGCATTTGCCCATCCAGAAACCGGCCAAGGTCACCGTGTGCTGCGGCTTTTCCCAATTCATGGCGTTCATATCCGTGTCCGGGCTGCCCATGGCAAAACTGCCGGCCGGTATCCACTTCATCACCAGCGGCACATTGCCGGGAAGCATGATGGTCTCCTCGGCGCCGGCCGTGGGGGCCACCAGCTTGATGTAATCGTTGTACACGGGCGAATAGTTGTTCGCGCCGTCCAGGTACTGCACCCGCACTGTCTGGTAGCCCAACTCCGATTTCGGCAGCTTGTAGGCTTTTGTGGCCGTGGGGTACATCCAGTTGGTCCAGGTGGAGCCGTTGTCGCTGAAGCGCATGCGCACCACGCCCGAACCCGTGCCGTCGGCATAGGTCAGCCCGAGCGTCACCGACTGCTTGGTCGTGGTCAGATCGCCCTTGTTGATGATGATGCTGCCCGTCGGCGCCACCGTGTCCAGCCGGATGTAGTCGCTGTACGTCGCCGAGCGGTTGTTCGCCAGGTCAATAAACTGGACCCGCACTGTCTTGTAGCCGTCCCCGGCCGGAAGCTGGTACGACCGCGAGGGCGTCAGGCTCTCATAGGCCGACCAGGTCGATCCGTCATTGCTGAAGCGCATGCGGGCCACGCCCGAACCGCCGGCATTGTCGGCCCAGGTCATCGCAATGGTCACATTGCGCGAGTTTGTGCAGGATTTGTTGTCGTTGATGACAATCGTGCCCGTCGGGGGCGTCGTGTCCGTCACCGCGCGCGCGGCCTGCTGCGGCAGCACCGCAATCGCCAGCAGCAACGCCGCCAGCGTGAGCCCAAGACCCAATGATATCTTCTTCATAGCACACACTCCGTTGTGTTTGGCGCCGCATTCGTGCGAGCGGCTGAGATGTAATTTCTGTGAGGAGTATATAGGGCGAAGGCGGGAAGGGAAATTGGTGGTTTCACCAAGAAAAGGCATGGACAAACACCTAGGCAAATCTACCCGGTTAGGCCCGCTCGGGCGCACAGTGAAAGGGCAGCGCAGCTCATCCCGGGTGCATTCCCGGTCGGCGATGGCCTTGCCGTACTCGTGGCTGATGCCGTGGCATCACGTGGGCTAAAAACTTGGCCACCCGGTGCCCCGTCAGCAGGCTGTGCATCATTGACGCGCCGTTGAACTCGAAGCCCTCGGGGCAGTTGTGGCACGGCCCCCGGCGGGCGGCCGTCCGCGAACGCCTACGGCGACACCAGTTTGATGTAGTCGTTGTACACGGGCGAGTAGTTGTTCGCGCCGTCCAGGTACTGCACCCGCACGGTCTGGTAGCCCGGTTCCGATTTCGGCAGTTTGTAGGCTTTTGTCGCGGTGGGGTACATCCAGTTGGTCCAGGTGGAGCCGTTGTCGCTGAAGCGCATGCGCA
>CALDSM010000258.1 GCA_937923585.1 uncultured bacterium | reverse complement strand
CTGGCGCAGGGACTGGACGAGTTCGGCGGCGTTTTGGCGCTCGTCGGGGGTCATCCAGTGTTCGCCTTGGGCGAGGTCGTCGAGGCACATGGGGGGAAATCCAGGGGTTAGGGTCTTGGGTCTTGGGTCTAGTGTACCGGGGCGCGCAACAAGTGCCCCTATAAGATCTGCACCAAGTGTTGCATTTCTTGGGTGAGTGTGTGTTGAAAGTGGGCAGGAAAGAGGGGATAGAATGGACAATTGACAATGGACAATTGACAATGAAGGCCAGTGAGGGGGGGAGCCAGAATGGTTGAACGCAGAGACGCGGGGGACGCAGCGGTGCGCGGAGAGGAACAAGAGGAGGGAACCACGGGACTCACGAAAGCACAAGGAAGAGAACGAGCACATTCAACATGGATGAACAGGATGCACAGGATAGACGAACTGAGACAGAAATCAACCGCAAGGAACGCATAGAGCGCAAAGAGAAGGCTCGTGTCAAGAAGTCTCTGGCCATGGAAAAGAAAGACGGATGGGTCCGTATCAACCACTGGCTCGCCCCTTGGCAGATGGAAGTCTACCGCATCGCACGGGGGCCGTGAACGGTAGACCTTCGGTCGGAAGGGCGTGGCGTGGTTTGTAAACCACGCCGCAACGAGTCCGGAGCGCCGAAGGCGCGGCATACAATAGCCCGGGGCGCAAGCCCCGGGTTGGCGACGTTACCCTTCGATAGAGCCCCGAAGGGGCGGCACAAACGGCCGGACACCCTCCTCTGTTGTGGCATGGTCTCCGGACCGTGTCACTCTTGTGACGGAAGGTCTCCTCGTCTCCGGATCATCTTCGTTATGTTGACTCTGTACCCTGAAGTGCTCTGTGCGGACGGCAATGGGATCCCGCGTGGGTTGCCATAACCGGCGCATGGCGTATGCGCATCGAAAGGAAGGGGAGACCTTCGGTCAGAAGAGTGTGGCGTGGTCCGGAAACCACGCCACAACGAGGTGGAACGAGCACAGTCAACATGGATGAACAGGATGCACAGGATACACGAACTAAGACAGAAATCAACCGCAAGGAACGCATAGAGCGCAAAGAGAAGGCTGGTGTCAAGAAGTCTCTGGGCATCCAAAAGGAAGGCGGATGCGTACGCATCAATCAATGGCTCACCCCCCGGGCAGATGGAAGTCTATCGCATCGCACCGGGGTCCTGAAGGGCATTCTAGAGGGATAAGCGATGGGTCGAATTCAGTGGTCTGTACCTGAATGTCCCTAAGCATAAGGCCAAGCGTTCCTAGTTGTCCCGCTTCATAAAGAACACTCCCAGAGACGCGCTTACCAGGCCTTGAAATGGCCCTAGCCAGAGGTTCGATAGCTTCATCAATTCCGAAGCGGATAATGGGGAAAATGGCTTCAAGAATATGGTTAAAGACACCGCTACTAGATAGAAAAGAGACAAGATAAAGGAGAGTCTAAAGACGAATCCGTCGACTGAACGAAGCTTTACTCCCTTACCTACAGTGTCCATAACAACAACTCCCACGATCAGAGAAAGAGTAGGCATTATCGTAGGCAAGAACCATTCCCACGCTGCACTGCTGTTCTCCCCGTATCGTCCTAAGAATGTTTGGAGAAGGAGAACAGAGAAGATGACGCCCGACCCCGTAAACCAGAGAATAGCCAGCCTATTCCTAGACTTTGCCCAGGAAACACGCATTCTCAACCTCCTAAGGCACTTAAGAACCCGGATTTGTTCAAATGATCCATGCCCGTTATGCGACTTGACAACGTCTGCGAAGGTCCTTGTGATTCCTGCTGCTCAAATTCATATACGAGCGCAGTAACTGAGAATCCGGCGGTATATTCTTGACGGGCAACTGAATTGGGAAGCCTATTACTACCGCTTCTTAGCCAATCCCTCATTTCATCCCTTGAAATGTGCGTTTGGGACTGCGAGAAAGGATGCGGCGTGACGACAAAGACAATGATACGATAAAGACCCGTGTTGGCGAAGAAAAGCGAAACCAGATAGTCTCTTACGGAAAACTGTCGGAGGGGCTGTAATTCAGTACACCAACGGCCGGACTGCTTGGGACTGCCGTCTGAATTGATCTGTTCTAGGCGGGTGACAAGCGCAAAACCGTCTGGAACCGCAAAGTAACTTCCTTCTGTGTAGCCACATGCTTCGAGCGCACGCCTCAACGTGTCATTGACGTCACCAAGGCGGATTGTTGTACCTCGTGACGCATGCACTAACTCTGCTGGTATAGCAAAAGACGCAGAGGCTTGAGGAGGGGGCCAAGGAAAGTCTGGGCATTCGCGGATCGAAGTGTTGACTTCTATTCTGTCGCTCACATGAAATTGCGGAGAGGGGGCGAGAACCATGCAACTGCATAACAGAAGAAGTGCCGCCAGAATAGCCCAACTTTGGGCTACAGACAATAGTTTGCCGCTTATCTTCATGGTATGAGGTGCATCCATTTCACCTTTGGCACCCAACACAAACGTAGAAGAACCCATACAGGGCGCAGTGTCCTACATCTATTTTCAGTATAACACGCCCTGCTTTCCTCATCAAGGATATGTACCCCCCATCTGAATTACGTTGGGATGCCGAGATGGATTATGATGGTTAGGTAGCGGATGCACAGCGAAAGGAAGAGGAGACCTTCGGTCGGAAGAGGGTGGCGTGGTCTGGAAACCACGCCACAACGAGGGGCATTCTAAAGGGATAAGCGTTGGGTCGAATTCAGTGGTCTGTCCCTGACTTTCACTCGTGAAAATCAACCGCAAGGAACGCATAGAGCGCAAAGAGAAGGCTGGTGTCAAGAAGTCTCAGGGCATTGAAAAGAAAGACGGATGGGTCCGTATCAACCACTGGCTCGCCCCTTGGCAGATGG
>CALDSM010000257.1 GCA_937923585.1 uncultured bacterium | reverse complement strand
GACCACCGAGATCTACACTCTTTCCCTACACGACGCTCTTCCGATCTCCCAACACGGCCCGCTCCGGCTACGGGCTCGTCAAACGCGCCATGGACCTCGCGGTGGCCGTGCTTGCGCTCGTTTTTGCATCGCCCATCATTCTGCTTGCCGTCGCGGAGATTCGCCTGCGGAGCGGCGGGCCCGTCTTCTATGCCCAGGAAAGAATAGGCCTGTTTGGCAGGCGCTTCCGCCTGTACAAACTGCGCACCATGGTGGTCGGCGCGGAGGACGCGACCGGGCCCGTGCTGGCCACCAGGGACGACCCGCGCATCACGCCCGTGGGGCGGCGGATGCGGCGCATGCGCGTGGATGAGCTGCCCCAGTTGTGGAACGTGATTCGCGGCGAGATGAGCCTGGTCGGGCCGCGGCCCGAACGGGCCGAATTCGCCGAGACCTTCGCGCGCGAGGAGCCGCTCTACTTGCACCGGCTGCTGGTGCGGCCCGGCCTCACCGGTCTCGCGCAGATCCACGGGCGCTACGACACCGACTACCGGCAGAAACTGCGCTACGACCTGATCTACCTCAACGTCATGTCGGCCCGGACGGACCTGCGCATCCTTGCCGCCACCGCCCGCATCGCGCTCACCGGGCGCGGCGCGGTATAGGCGGGGCGGGATTCATGCATTCCCCCTCGGGCAGCCACGGACGCAACCTCGCCATCCTGATCGCCGCCGAGGCGGTTCAGAAAGTGCTCACGCTCGCGCTGTTCGTGCTCATCTCGCGCGGCCTCTCCGTCGAGGACAATGGCCGTTACGCCCTGTTCACCACGCTCTTCCCGCTCATGGTCGTCTGGATCAACATGGGCATGTACGACGTCGCCGTGCGCGACATCGCCCGCGACCCGGGCGCGGCGGGAAGGCTCGTCGGCGGGGCTTTCTGGCCGCAGGCGGTGTTGAGTTTGGCGGCGGGCCTGCCGATCTATCTGACTACCGTGTTTCCGGAAACTGCATTTTTCCTGCTCATCCTAACGGTTTCGATGGCTGCTGCCATGGGTCGCATGTGCCTTGCACCTTTTGCCGCGGCCAGCCGTTTTGGTCCGCCGGCACTGTTGCAGGTTGGGCTTCGTGCTGGCGTGCTTGTCGCGTCGGTGTGGGTGCTCTCGAAGGGCGGCGGTGTGCTGGCGCTGATTGCAGTATTGCTTGTGCCGTATTTCCTGTGGTTGCTGTTTGCCGGCATTTGGATGCGACGTGTCATCGGATTGCGTTCGCTGCCGTTGCCGATTTCCGTTGCTCCCTATCTGCTCCGCCAGGGTGCACCCATTGCCGCAGGCGGCCTTTTTGCCACTCTGTTCTTCAGCATGGATCTGCCTTTGCTCGGCATGCATGCCACGCCGGAGGCACAGGGCTACTACGCTATGGGCGCGCGGTTTATGTGGATGCTGTTTCCACTGGTGGATATCCTGACCTCCGTGGTCTATCCGGTGCTTAGCCGAAAGGTTGGCGGCGACGACGAGGGGTTCGCATTGGGCCGCGTGTTCCGTGCCGCGTGGTTGACGGGCCTTCCCCTGGCCGTGGGTGGCGCAGTGCTGGCAGGGCCGCTCACCGTGCTGCTGGCCGGGGACAAGTTCCTGCCCGGCGCCTATGCCGTCGGCGGGCTCACCGCCGCGCTGGCGCTGTTCCTCTTGTCGTCCCTGGCCACAGTGCATCTGCGTGCCCAAGGACGGCAGATGGTGGCCACCGTCATCATGGCCGCTGCCTGCGCGGCAAAGGCGCTGATCATACTTCTCGCCGCCGGACAAGGTGAGGCCCTTGTGGCCGTGAATCTCGCCTTGGGCGTTGTGATCGCGGTGCTGCTGGGTGTTCTTGCCGCGCGCAGCGTGGCGGGTTTCGCGTGGCGGGAGGCGGGTGACGCGCTGTTGCGCGCAGCCGTTGCGGTGCTGTTCATGGGCCTGGCCCTGTGGCCGCTACGTGATGCAACGCCCTTCCTAACCATTCCGCTGGGCGCGGGTGTTTATCTTGCGGCAGTGCTGGCGTTCGGCGCCGTGGATGCGTGGGACCGCGCGCTGATCCGTGCGGCGTGGCGCCGGACATAGTCAGGCAGGGGTAAGCCTGTCATAAATATTGAATTTACCGACCGCGCAACCCCGCATGTTTCCAGCAAGACAACGGACGTAAGGGACTGAAAGGACCAAGGGGACACCTGCACAAGGCATTTCTTGTCCGGGGTCACACGTGTCCCTTTCGTCCTTTGCGTCCCTTTCGTCCCTGTTCTTGGGGCTGTTGTCCGCGTTGGCTTAGTGGAACGACGGCCTCACATCCATGAGGTGCATTACGGCGGCCATGCCGCGCGTGATGGGGGCCTGCTGGGGGTAGCGCACAAACTCGACGTGGCCGTCCATGTAGAGCACATTGCTGCCGCCGGGCACATGGTTGAACTTGGCCACCTGCGTGGACACGTTGTCGAGCATGACGTACACGCCGCTCTGCGCGAGGTTCGCGCCGCCCGCGTTGTTGATGTCCGTCACCAGGAACCGCTCGATACCCTCGCGCAGGCGGTAGACCGTGGTCGAACTTCCGCCGCCGTTGCCCTCGCCCGCCGGCACGGTGCGGTTATTGTCCACCATTGCCTTGAATCCCGCCTTGTCGCCCAGCATGCCCAGCGGCATTGCGCTGTGAAACAGGTCGTGCCAGGTGTCATGGAACTGGGCGGGCATGGTCTTGATGTCCGCCGGAATCTCGATGCCCAGGTTGGAGGCGAAACCGCGCACGTCGTCTATAGAAGCCTGTTTGTCCTCGTCCCGGCAGCGGTCGAAGAGGAAGGAGAAATAGGTGTAACTGGCGTCAACCGCCTCGACCCCCTCCTGCCGGTTTCCCGCCACCTTGTTCATGAGCGTCCACTTTCCGGCCTCGTCCTTGTGCTGTTCCGGCTTGTCGGTCGAGTCCGACGGGCAGAACACGAGATTGAAATCAGTCAGGTACTCGGGGTAGACGCTGTCCACGAGCGGGCCGAAGGCGGCGCACAGCCGCTCGTTGCAGTCCCATTCAAACTCCATGGGCGGGTACTTGTTCGAGGGGCTTTCACCGGAGTACATCTTGAAGACCAGCCCCCACTGCTTGAGGCTGTTCTGGCAGGAGGCGCGCCGTGCCGCCTCGCGCGCCCGCGCCAGCGCGGGCAGCAGGATGCTGGCGAGTATGCCGATGATGGCGATCACCACCAGCAGCTCAATGAGCGTGAAGCCTTTTCGGCGCATGATCAGTTCTCCTCCCGGGGCTGCTGTCCGCCGCCCCCCATGAAGCGGCGCATCATGCCGCCGCCGGGACCCTGCATCTTGTCGAATTTCTCCTGCTGTTCCGGCGTGAGCAGACTGCGGATGCGGTCGCGGGCCTGCATGAAGCGCATGGGCATCGGGGTCGAGGTATCAGCCCCGGCCTTCATCGGGTTCGACTCGTTCATGATGTTTCGGATGCCCTGCGCCTGCTCGTCGGTGATGCCCACCTCTTTCTTGAGCCGTTCCGTCATGCGGTCGGCGAATTTGCCTGCGCGGTCATTCTGCGCCTGGTCCATTTTCTGCCGCTGTTCCGGGGTGAGGATTTCGCGGATCTTCTTCTGCACCTCCATCATGCCCTGCATGGCCTGCAGGGGCGGCACGTTTGCCAAACCCGCCTTTGCCACGATGTCGCGCACCTGCTTCTTCTGTTCTTCCGTGAGCCCAAGCTGGCCGCTGTACCGCTCGATCTCGCGGTCAACCATCATTTCTCCGGCGCGCTCGGGATGGGCGGCCATGTTGGGCTGCCGCGCGGCGGACCGGTTTGTCCAGTAATAATGGCCGGCCCACACCGCACCGCCGATCAGGTAGACAACGCCGATGCCGGCCAGGATCAGTTTGAGCTTGGAGTATTTCTTGCCAGATTCTGTGTTCATGGGCCCGCCTTTGCGGGATGGCGTCCGGCGGTCCCGCTCCGGAGCGCACATCCCGATCTTATGAATGTGGTGGCCGCGAAGGCCTCCTGCGTTACACTTGCCACTGGTGGCTCGCCTCCTGCCGCTCCGGAGGACCGCCTGGCTAGCGGTTTCCGAGCAGCACCGACACGGAGGAGGTGCCTTTGTCGAGCATGACGAGGTCCGGGATTCCGTCCCCGTTCACGTCCCCGATGAGGCCCGCATTGGGCTGGCTGCCGACGAGGAAATGGTTGAACGTTTCAAAGGCACCGCCGCCCCGGCTCATGCGCACGGCGACGAAGTCCCCGGTGTGAATCGTGACCAGGTCCGAAAGACCGTCCGCGTTAAAATCGAAGGGGATCATCCCGGCGGGTGCGGCGTCCGTGCGCAGACGCTTGCCGGCGCCGAGGCGCCCGTCAGCGGTGCCCGCCAGCATATAGACGCTGTTGTCGCCGGGGTGCAGCGTCATCGCATCGGGCACACCGACGGCACCGAAGGCGCCGAGCACCATGCCGGTCGGCCCGGCGCCGGTGGTGTAGCGCACCATTGCGGTTCCGTCCAGCGTGCCGTCGCCCAAGCCGGGGACGAACACCACACGCGGTGCCGCCGAATCGTTGGAATTGCCGGGGTCGCGGGTGCTCAGGCAGACCACGTCGAGTTTGGCGTCATGGTTCATGTCGGCAAGGCGGACCGACAGCGGATAACTGATCTTTGCGGACTCAACCGGTGCAGCGAATCTGCCCGTGCCGTCGCCCAGCAGCACCGAAAGGGAATCGGAGCCGGTGTTACCGGTGACCACGTCGAGTTTGCCGTCCCCGTTCATGTCGCCCAGCGCCAGCGACTGCACCTCGGGGTTGTACACCGAAGCCGCCGGCAGCACCAGCACGCCCGCGGTCGGCGTGAAACGGCCGGTGCCCTGGCCCAGAAACACCGACAGTGTCTTTGTTCCCAGCACGCCCACCACCAGGTCCGCCTTGCTGTCGGCGTTGAGGTCGCCCAGTGCCAACGCGCCCGGCCTGCCCGCCAGCGCCAGCGGCGCCGCCTGCGCGGCGAACTGGCCGGTGCCGTCACCCAGCATGATCACCACACTGTTCCCGTTGTAATTGCCCACGGCAAGGTCGGCGTTGCCGTCCTTGTTGAAATCCTCCATGACGGCGACCGTCGGATTGGGCCCCACGGGGAAACGTTGGTCACTCTCAAACCCGCCGTCACCCCTGCCGCGCAGCACCGACACGGTCGCGTTGCCCACGTCGGACACAACCAGGTCAACCTTGTGGTCCGCGTTCATGTCCGCCGCGGCAAGGCCGTAGCCCTGGTTGCAGGCACCAAAGAACAGCGGGGCGTCGAAACCGCCCGTGCCGTCGCCCAACAGCACCGCCACCACCCCCAGCGCGCTGCCGTCGGCCGATTCAAAAAGAATGGCTGCCAAGTCCATGTCACCGTCCCGGTTGAAGTCGGCGGCAACGATGCGGGTGGGCAGATAGCCGAGGTCAATGCGCGTTTCGGCGGCAAATCCGCTGCCGTCGCCGGCCAGCAGCGAGAAATCGCCCGAACCCGGGTTCGAAACGAGCAGGTCGGCCTTGCCGTCCCCCGTGAA
Organism: uncultured bacterium; assembly: GCA_937923585.1. GTDB lineage: Bacteria > Hydrogenedentota > Hydrogenedentia > Hydrogenedentales > CAITNO01 > CAITNO01. The sequence goes on along the minus strand of CALDSM010000257.1, from coordinate 1,253 downwards.
GTCCTCCAGCAGGGCCATGCGCGGCGTCGTGCCGCAGGCCAGGTTTACCGCCGTCCCGAACGCGCCGCCCGCATTCAGCAGCAGGCTCACGTTGTTCGTGTCGCGGTTCACGGTGATCAGGTCAGGCGCACTGTCGCCGTTCACGTCACGGGCGATTAGCCAGCGCGGGCCGGCGCCCACGGGAAGGCGCACCGGATCGGCAAAGGCAAGACCGCCCCTGCCTGCCAGCACGGTCACCGTGCCGGAGGCGCTGTCCGCCGTGATGATGTCCAGGGTGCCATCGCGGCTCACATCGGCGACGGCCACGCCGCGCGGCTTGGACCCGCTCACCATGCCGAGCATCTTCGCCTCGCCAAAGGTGCCGTCGCCGACGCCGGGAAGGATCGCCACCTGGTCATAGGTCTCGCAGGCGACCACCAGGTCGAGATTGCCGCCGCCCGTGAGGTCCGCCGCGGCGATGGCGCTGGGCAGCGTGCCCACGGCGTAGTTTGCGGCCGCCTCATAGTGGCCGCCGCTCTTGCCCAGCAGCACGGACACGTTGTTTGTGTCACGGTTGACCGCGGCGATGTCGGGGATGCCGTCCTTGTCGAAATCACCCACGGCCTGGTCCACCGCCTGACCGGCGACTTTGTAGACCAACCGGCTTTCAAAGAGCCGTGACGCAGCGTTTTCCAGCGGGTCTGAGGCCGCGCCGTCGCTGCTCGGGCATCCGGACAGCACAAGCGCGCACAGCGCCAGCCCCGCAAACACGAACACTTTGGCAAATTGCATGGCTTCCACTCCTCAGGCGCTCCCGCGCAGGCCGGTCCATCGGGCGCGGACACAGTTCACACCGGGACAATCCGGGGGCTCCCCGGTCCTGACAAGTATACACCCGGTTGCGGAAAATGTAACTGTTTAGCCGATGATCGTGGGTTGCCTCGTTCTTTTCTTTTACTCTTGCTCCTGCTCTTAATCTTGCTCGAAATTAGGCGTTGGTTCCGTTAACTACATGATTCTCAAAGTGGAGCAAGAGCAAGAGCAAGAGCAAGAAGACCTACGCGCCGGTCAGCCCCGGAAAATACATGGCCATGGCGAATTCCATGGCAAACTCGGGGTCGCTGCTGAGTTCCACGTGGCGGGCGTGCCGCGCGATGACTTCGGCCCGCGCGCGGGCCCGGCTGGAGAGCGCGGCCCACTTCGCGCCCGCGAGCGACGCGTTGCCAATGTAGACGATGCGGTCATGCGGCAGTTCCGGCGGGAGCAGGCCGATG
>CALDSM010000256.1 GCA_937923585.1 uncultured bacterium | reverse complement strand
CCTCGACTATCGCAATCTCTTCCGCCGTCAGCCCGTACAGCGCGTACACCAGTTGGTTGATCTCATTGTTCGTCGCCGTGGTCTGGCGCTGCAGCAGTTTCCGTTCGTGTTCCGTCGTCGCGGCAGGCAACTGCTGGTGCAGTGTCAGCATAGACCGTTGATTGCGGACCTCTTCAATCCCCCATCGAGGGGGGTGCCGCGAAGCGGCGGGGGGTGTATGGCTTCAGGTGCTTACCCCAAATGTATACACCCCCTGGCCCTTCGGGCCACCCCCCTCAAGGGGGGACCTAAGACCGCCGTCCCACTGCGGGCGTGTATATTCACTCCGCGCCCTCGACTATCGCAATCTCTTCCACCGTCAATCCGTACAGCGCGTACACCAGTTGGGCAATCTTTTCCGGCATGGGCATGGCAGTCTTCCCCCGCGTCGGCATCAGTGTAACGGCAGAAAGGGCGCGGGGGCAATTTTGACTGCGGCTGCCATCGCGAACATTTTGGAGAATGCGGCGGCAACGACGCCGTTTTGGTTATCCTGTATTTGTCCCATTCTGAGTGCGGCACCCGTCACTTGAATGGATGGCGCCAGTCGGTTACGCTGGCCCTGTCTTTAAGGCATCGATTCAGACGAGGAGAACCCCCATGGACAGCACGCTTTCCCGCCGCGCCTTTCTCGCTTCCGCAACAGCCGCCCCACTGATGGCCGGGTGCGCCACCACCAAGACAAACACCGCCAAGGTGGTGCCGGGCAGGGTGTCACCCAATGAAAAACTGAACATTGCCGGCGTCGGCGTGGGCGGCATGGGCAAGGGAAATCTGGACGCATGCGGTACGGAGAACATCGTGGCACTGTGCGATGTGGATGACGCCTACGCCGGGAAGACCTATGCGGCCTATCCAAACGCGAAGCGGCACACCGATTTCCGGAAGATGTTTGACGCGATGGAAAAGGAGATTGACGCGGTGACCGTGGCCACGCCGGACCACACGCACGCCGTCATTGCCATGGCCGCGATGCGGCACGGCAAGCATGTCTACTGCCAGAAGCCGCTGGCGCATAGCCTGCACGAGGTGCGCACGCTGACCGAGACGGCGCGTGCATGCGGCGTGCAGACGCAGATGGGCAACCAGGGCCATTCATCGGAGGAGGTGCGCCGTCTGTGCGAGTGGATCGAAGACGGCGCCGTCGGTCCGGTGCGCGAGGTGCATGCCTGGAGCGACCGGCCCGTGGGCGGCGACCCCTGGTCCACGTTCCCGATGATGAAGCGCCCCGACGACACGCCGCCGGTACCCAACACGCTCAATTGGGATCTGTGGCTCGGCCCCGCGAAGAAGCGGCCCTATCATCCCATCTACTGCCCGCTCACGTGGCGCGGCTGGTACGACTTTGGCACGGGCGCGCTGGGCGACATGGGTTGCCACATTCTTGACCCGTCGTTCTGGGCGCTCAAACTGGGTCATCCCACCAGTGTGCAGGCGACCACCACCCACTGGGAGAAGGGGGTCGAAACAGAAACCTTCCCGCGCGCGTCCATCGTACGCTATGAGTTTCCCGCCCGCGGCAAGATGCCGCCGGTAAGCCTGGCCTGGTATGACGGCCGGCTCATGCCGCCCGTTCCCCGCGACTTCGCGCCCGGCCAAACCTTCGACAGCAACGGCGCGCTGCTCATCGGCGAGAAGGGCACGATTATGCACAAGTCGCACGGCGCGGGGAATCTCACGCTGCTGCCCAAGTCCTATGCGGCCGAATACAAACAGCCGCCCAGGAAACTGCCGCGCGTGAAGTCTGGCAACGGCGCCCATGAGCAGGACTGGATACGGGCCTGCAAAGACGGCAGGCCGGCGAGTTCCAATTTTGTGGAATACGGCGGCGCGCTCACCGAGATGGTGCTGCTGGGTGTGCTGGCCATGCGCCTCAAGGACCGCAAACTGCTGTGGGACGGCGCGGCCTTCCGTTTCACCAACGATGAGGAAGCCAACGCGCTTGTCAACCCGCCGTACAACAACGGCTGGACGCTTTGAGGCCTGTTTGGTTGGGCGTCGTTCTTGCTCACGGACGAATACGGACGGGCACAGGCTGACACGGGCATGGGTGATTGTGCAGATGGATGCGCCTGCAATATACGTATACTGCGCATAATGATTTGTAAATTCACGCAAGCATTAGTGGTGTCCGTTGCTTTTGTCTTCCTGTATATTGTGGTTATTAGATAGTCACTTTCTGTATCTGGTGACTCAAATTCGCAGGACCACAATATATGGTTGCAAATTTGTTAGTCTTCTGCTAATATCTTTCTTGACACGGGTTGGAGAACCAGTCAAGGAGAGTGCGCTTTGGGCAAGGTCGGTTTGATCAGCACAGAGTGGAAATGCAAGGCCGGCGCGGTGGTCATGCTTCTCGTGACCGCCTTCCTCGTGGCATCGCTGGCAGGGGACGGATTCGAGTCTGGTGCGCCGGGAGGGCGTCCCATAGACGGCATCCTGCAAGTGCCGAACATGATCGGCCCGGCAGGCGCCTTTATGGCGGGCACGGCGGCATTCCTCCTGGGAGACGCCTCGCATGTGCTGTATGCCGTCACCTTCCTTTGGTTTCTCATGTTGTGCGGCGGGGGTTCCAAAGAGTACCGGCCTTTCACGCGGCTGGCCGGCGTGGCCGTGCTTGCCGGCTCGGTGGCGGGCCTGCTGCAAATAGACATGACCTCAGGCTGGTCCAACCCGCAGCCCGGCGGGGTGCTCGGCGCGTTCATGGCCGAGCGTGTGTTTCAACCCTATTTGGGCCATGTCAGTTCCCACGTGGTGGGTCTGTTGATTGCCCTCATGGGCCTGCTGCTCGCCACGGACCTGCTGTTTATACAAGTGCTGCTCTACGCGCAGCGGGGCATCGTGGCCGCGGCGCACGGCGCGCTGGTTGTCACGGTGACCTGCCTGGGCATGGCCGACGCATACCGAAACTGGCAGACCAAGCGCAAACTGCGCAAGTCGCTGACAAAGATGACGCCGATGCCGGAGGAGCCCCTGTTTGCCGGGCAGAACCGATCGGACGGCGCATTCACCGAGTTGTTTGCGCAGGAACTGGACCAACTGCCCACGATGGCCCCCGCGAAGCCCGAGAGGCGGAGAGAGGCGCGCCGCTCCGAACCCACGATACATTTGGCTGGCCTGTCTGCGATTTTTGACCCCTTGGACGAGAGTTCTCCCGAAGCGTCTCCCGCGCCCGCCGCAAGGCCTTCCCGGCGCACCGCAATGGAAGTTCTGCAAACGGCGGAGCTGGCCTTCGACGACATGCCCGCTGTCGCCGCGCCGCTCCCCCCGGTTACCCAGTCGGTCATCCCGGACGATGAAGAGGAGGATCTGGCGGACAGCATGGCGGAATTGCTGGAAGCGGCCGCCGGCCCCTCCGTCGAGGCCGTCACCCGGGAAGCACCGCAACAGATCGCAAAGCCGGTTCCGGCCGCGGAACCGCCGCGGGTGCCGGTTATCCGCACCGGACTTGAGGAACCGGCGCGCGCGGCCAAGCCCGCAGCGCGGCCGCGCCGCAGGCAGGACGACTCGGACGAGTTGCCCGAGGATTACATTTATCCGAAGTACTACACCCGTCCCTCGCTGGATCTCTTCGAGCCGGCACGGCCGCGGGTGATCGAGAACCTCACCGAGAAACTGCGCAACACCAGCGACCTGCTGGAACAGACGCTGCGCACCTTCGGCATTGAGGCGCGCGTGACCGACGTGCGGCGCGGGCCGACGGTGACCCGCTTCGAGGTTGAACCCTCGCCGGGCACCAAGGTGGCCCGTTTCATCGCGCTGACCGACGACATCGCGCTGGCGCTGGAGGCGCGCGGCGTGCGCGTCGAGGCGCCGATTCCGGGCAAGGCGCGCGTGGGCATCGAGGTGTCCAACGAGGTGCGCGACCCCGTGGTGCTGCGCGAACTGCTTGAGCACAGCGCCTTCCGCGACGGCAAGCCCGCGCAGTTGAACCTTGCGCTGGGCAAGGGCATAGACGGCGGCGTGTGCATCGCGGACCTGACGCGGATGCCGCACCTGCTGGTGGCCGGTGCCACGGGCGCGGGCAAGACCGTGTGCGTGAAATCGCTCCTGGCGAGCCTGCTTGTGCAGCACACGCCCGACGAGCTGCAGCTCATGCTGATAGACCCGAAGATGGTGGAGCTGTCCATCTTCAATGACATTCCGCACCTGATCACGCCGGTGGTGACCGATGCGAAGAAGGCCGCCACCGCACTGACCTGGCTGATCACCGAGATGGAGGAGCGCTACCGGCTCTTTGCCGACCTGCGCATCCGCAACATCGAACTGTACAACAAGAGCGTGGAGAACGGCGCGATTGAAATGGTCGGCGAAAACGGCGGCTCTTTCAATGTCGTCCGCAAGCTGCCCTACATCGTCTGCGTGATAGACGAACTGGCCGACCTGATGATCCTGGCCCGCGTCGAGGTGGAGCAGGCCATCGCGCGGCTGGCCCAACTGGCGCGCGCCGTGGGTATCCACCTCATCATCGCCACCCAGCGCCCCTCGGTGGACGTGATTACAGGCGTAATCAAGGCTAATTTCCCCGCCCGCATCTCCTTCCAGGTGTCCTCCCGGGTGGATTCGCGGTGCATTCTGGACGAAATCGGCGCCGAACGGCTTGTGGGCATGGGCGACATGCTCTACCTGCCTGCAGGCCAGAGCAAGCCGGACCGCATCCAGGGTGCCTTCGTCAGCGACGGCGAAATGAGCGATTTGGTTTACTACTTGAAACGGCAGGCGCCGCCGCAGTATCGTGATGAAATTGAGAATTTTGGAAAGAGCAAGGATCAGCTTGCCGACTTGGAAAATGATGACGACCCGTTGTTCGAGGATGCCGTGCATGTTGTGCTCGAAACCGGGCAGGCGTCCATTTCCATGGTGCAACGGCGCCTCCGGGTAGGGTATACTAGGGCCGCGCGGCTTGTGGACATGATGGAGCTGCGGGGTATTGTCGGACCTTCCCTGGGTAGCAAGGTTCGCGAGATTCTGGTGGACACACCGCCAAGGGATGAAGTGGCATGAAAGAGACGCGTTTCCCGGGACATTTGCTTCGCGCCCGCCGCGAAGCGCTGGGTCATGCCCTTGAGGACATGCACGCCATAACCCATGTGCCGCGGGCCGCCATTGAGGCCATTGAAGAGGGACGCCTCACCGATTTGCCTGTCAAGGCCTACACGCTCGGCTTCATCCAAAGCTACTGCCGGCATCTCGGCGTGCCCGAAGAGCCCTTCGTGGATCAGTTTCATTCAGTCATGAACGAGGCCGCGCGCAGCGGGCGCAGCTTCGCGTGGATCAACCGCCCCTCGCCGGGTGACCGCCTGAACACCCGCCGTCCCGCCTGGATGGACGGGCTCTTCACGTGGACGGCGGTTTGTGCCGTCATCCTCTTCGGCTGGTTTGCCTACTCCATCGTGGTGAAACCGCTGGCCGACTCCTGGCAGGGCCGCGTCGAGGCCGGCTCCGTCGAAATCGCGCCGCCCACCACCTTCGACAAGGCCCGCTAGGCTTCAAAGCCGGGATTCTTTTGGAACGGCCCCATTCCGAAACGAGTCTACCCTTTCGTCCGAGTCGGACGTTCTTCATTTGTCGCAAGAGAGGATCCGGCCATGACGCGTCTCCTGTCGCGCCCCCTTCTGTTGTCCGTCGCGTTGACGCTGCTGCTTGCCCAGGCGGCGGCGGCAGAAACGCGTTCCCTGCTGATTCTGCACACCAACGACATTCACGGCCATGTGCGGCCGGGTTCGGACGGCTCGGGCGGCCTGCCCTATGTCGCCGGATATGTGGCGCAGGAGCGGGCGAAACGGAACGATGTTCTGCTTCTCGACGCGGGCGACGTGATGGAAAAGGGCGACATGGTGGCTCTTGTCACGGAAGACAAGGTCACCTATGAGGCGATGGGGCGCATGAAATACGACGCGGCGGTGCCGGGCAACCATGATCTTACGCGCGGACTGGCGCTTCTCAACGCCAACCGCCCGTTGCTGGGCGGCACGGAATTCCTATGCGCCAACTGCCTTGACGATGTGGGAAAGCCGCTATGGGAGGCTTCCCACGTTTTCGAAATCAACGGCCTGCGCGTCGGCGTCATCGGTGCGACGGTCAATCTGAAAGGCCAGGTGGGTGACGCCAGCGTGCTGGATTTCGACCCCATGGCGGACCGTATCGCCGTGGAGGCCGCGCGGCTCGGCAGGGACTGCCATGTGCTGATCGTGCTCGCCCATCTGGGCGTGGAGGATTGCCGCAAACTGGCCGGTCGCGTGCCGTCCGTCAACGTGTTTGTCGGCGGGCACACCCATCAGTTGACGAACAGCCCCGTGCCCACCGACAGCGGCGCGGTTATTGTTCAGGCCGGCTGTCACGCACGCTGGATTGGCAGTGTTGAGCTTTCCGTGGACACGGAAACGCGCTCGGTGAAGCTGACAAAGGGCGGGGTGGTTGAAATGCGCCACGGCGCCGCGCCCTGCGATGAGGACATGCTTGCCCGGATACGGGCTGAGGAGCAGCGGGTCTGTCCCGAAGCGGCACGCGTGGTCGGCAGGTCGGACACGGCCGTGAACAATTTGGATATGGCGTGCATTGCCGCGGCCGCTCTGCGCGAGAAAGCCGGCGCGGACATCGGATTCTGCCAGCCTAGGATTATATACAGCCCGCTGGATGCGGGGGTGGTGGACGTGAACGCGCTGGTCCTTGTCGGCGGGCAGCGGGCGGCGGAGTTGTTTGCGCTGAAAGCAAACGGCCGCGACATCGAGGCTTACATCCACGGGCTGAAGTGCCGGATGGGGGAAGACACGGCCTGGGCCGGGTTCAAAGCCAAAGTCACGGATGGCGGTGTCACAAGTGATTTGGAGCCGGAGCGCGTTTACAGCGTTGTCATGACCAAAGTGGAATTGAGGCGTTTCCTGACGGTGTGGGACAAGGCAAAGGGCGCGCGGCCCAAGTTCACACCGTGTGCGTTCAGCTTTGTCGAGGCGTTGGCCGGCCATATCGCACATGCCACCGCGGAGGGCAAATCGGTGGACCAACTGGCGGCATGCATTGACAAGGATTCGTCATCGGCGAAGGAGGCAGGGTAGCCGCCATGCACCCGGAAGCATTCGCAGTGCCGGCCCGGATGAGGGCGTGTATTCCTGCCGCACCGCCGCCTGAGCCCGGCGGTGCGGACATGATTCGCGGCAGGGCCGCAACGCGGCCGGTTCCGCCGGGGTTGCTCCGCCCACCGCTTTCGCAAGGCCCGCCGGTCCTCCGCGCGGAATTATTGCTGAAACGAATCTTCGCCGCAGCGGGTCTGTTCTTTCGTCCCCGCAATTTGCCTCCATACTGACTCAAAAGAGGATTCGATCATGATGCGCTCTCTGCACCGCCCCGCGCCGCTGTTCGTCACACTCTCGCTGCTGCTGGCCCTGGCGGCGTCCGCCGAAACCCGCTCGCTGTTGATTCTGCACACCAACGACATCCACGACCACGTGCGTCCGGGGTCAGACGGCACAGGCGGCCTGTCCCATGTTGCGGGATGCGTGGCGCGGGAACGCGCGAAGCGCGGCGACATTTTGCTGCTGGATGCCGGCGACGTGACCGAGAAGGGAGACATGGTGGCCTTTGCCACGGAGAGCAGGATTACTTATGAGGCGATGGGCCGGATGAAATACGACGCCGCCGTGCCGGGCAACCATGATTTCTCCCGGGGCATGGCGCATCTTGACGCCAACCGGGCGTTGCTGGGCGATGCGGCCTTTCTGTGCATCAACTGCCTTGACGCCTCGGGAAGACCGCACTGGGACGTGTCGCGCGTGTTCGAGGTGAACGGGCTTCGCGTGGGGGTCATCGGCGCGGTCACCGAAACGGACAAGGCCAAGACGCTGAACCTTGACGCCACGGCGGATCGAATTGCCGAAGAGGCCGCCCGGCTGGACCAAGAATGTCATCTGCTGGTCGTGCTGGCCCATCTCGGCGTGGAGGACTGCCGCAGGGTGGCCGGGAAGGCACCGTCCGTGGATGTCTTTATCGCGGGGCACACCCATGAAATGCTTCGCAATCCCGCCCGGGCTGAAAACGGCGCTATCATCGTGCAGACCGGCAGCTATGCGGAACGGCTGGGCCGCATTGATCTTTCTGTGGACACGGAAACGCGGACGGCAAAACTGGTCGAGGGCGGACTGGTGGAGATGAAGCACGACACCGTGCCCTGTGACGAAGACATGCTTGCCTGGATACGGACCGAGGAGCAGCGGGTTTGTCCCGATGCCGGACGCGTTGTCGGCAAGGCGGAAAAGACCATCGGCGAGGTGTCCATGGCCCGAATTGCGGCGGCAGCCCTGCGCGAGAAGGCGGACGCCGACGTGGGTTTCTGCCACCCAAGCCAGATCATGCGCAGCCCGCTTCCCCCGGGCCGGGTTGACGTGAACGCGCTTTTTCTCACCGGCGGCCAGCGCGGCGCGTCACTGGTCAAGGCGAAACTGACCGGACGCGACATCGAGGCCTACCTCGCCGGGCTGTACAACGGGCGGAAAGGCGTCACGGCCTGGTCCGGATTTGAGGCCACCGTGACGGCGTCGGGCGTGACCGGCGACCTGAAACCCGAACAGGCCTATGCCGTTGTCATGCCCGAACTGGAATGGAACACGCGGTTCCTCAAGGTGTGGGACAAGAGCGCCGGCGAACCGCCCCAGGCCGAACCCTGCGCGTTTGCGTTTATTGACGCACTGGCCGACTATATCGCGCGGGCCGCCGACGAGGGCAAATCGGTGGACCAGTTGGCCGCATCCCTGGGCGCGCAGCGCACGGCAAGAGCGGGGCGCTGAAAGTCCATCCGGACATGATTTCCGTCACGTTCCACAGCGAGCGGAACGGAGGCGGACCGGATTGAGGTCCGTGCCAGAGACGGCGGCGGGCAGGCAGGGCGGCCGTTCTACAGGTTGTAGTAGATGGAGCAGGCCAGCGCGATCTGCGCGGCGTAGTACAGGGGCAGGCCGACGCGCTGGTTCACCGGCGAAGGCGTGACAAAACGGTCGCGCGCCACGAACAGGTCGGACAGGTAGAACACCGCCGCGCCCGCGGGCACCAGCCAGGAGGCACCGTCCACAACCGCCCCCACCGCAAGCGCAACCATCACACTGATGATCCCGATGTAGGCGAACACCGGGTTGCGCATGTCGCCAAGGTGCGGGTGCAGCCAGCGGAGCACGAACGCCGCCGGCACCGCAAGCACTGCGGCCGCAATCAGCGTCCACATCGGGTCAATCCCAATCGCAATGAAGGCCGCCGCATAGGTGACATGGGCCAGAAAGAACGCGCCCACACCCATGAGGAAGATGTGCTTGGTCTGCGAGATCAGGAAGAAATCGCCCCACCACGAGAAGAAGAGTCCCGCAAGAATCAATCCGCCATAGACCGGGTGGGACGCCTCCGCATTGATGAACGCGCAGATGGCCGCACCGATGAAACCGGTTGATGCAATCATCTTGAACAGGCCCGAGACATACTTGCCCAGCGAAACCGTCGCAAGCGTGCCGATCAATCCCACCAGCGTGATAATCAGCCCTGGAAGCATGCGTTCTCCTGACTCACCCGCTTTGCCCGAAAGACCATGGGGAACACCTTCGAACCATTATAATACGCCCTGCCCGGGGGGGCATGTCGAATTTGTGGCACCTGCGCCGATTGCACAACAGTCAATGTGTGCAGTCAGAACAATGGCCGTTTCTTCACAGAGCCGGGATGGTCAGCCCCCGCAGGCCGTGTTCAACGGCCCGCGAACCGTACGACCGTGCGTATTTCCGCCGCTGCAAGGACATATCCTTCATCATCGTAAAAGGCCGCCCATTGGCCGGGGGTCACGGCGCGCTGCGGTTCGGGAAGCGTGACGGTTGCGCTGGCGGGGCCGGGAACCACCCGGGCCGGTCCCGGCGTGTGACGGGAACGCAGTTGGGCGAGGCAGTCGAATGGCCCGGTCTGTTTGGGCAGTGTCCCCCAAAACAGGGGGCCGGTCGTGAATTCATCACAGAAAGTGTCTTCGTCATGGCCGACGATGAGTGCGTTGCGGCCGCTGTCAATGCCGATGACGTAGAGCGGCCGGGGCGCGGCGATGCCCAGCCCCCGGCGTTGCCCAAGCGTGTAGCGGACAAGGCCGTGGTGCGTGCCCAGCATGTTGTCTTGGCGGTCAAGGATGGGGCCGGGCGGAAAGGGACCGGTCCGCTCTTCTACCAACCGCGCGTAGTCGTCGTCAAAAACAAAGCAGATTTCCTGGCTCTCAGGCTTCTCTCCGGAACGGCGGTCAATGCCGCCTGCGGCGGCGCGGGCCTCTTCCTTGGTCATGTCACCGAGAGGGAAACAAGCCCGGCGCAACTGCGGCTGTGTGAGCGGCGCGAGCACGTAACTCTGGTCCTTGGCCCGATGCCGTGCGCGGCGCAGGGCCATGCGCCCGCCGCGCTCTTCCAGCCGCGCATAGTGGCCCATGGCCACCCATTCACAGCCGAGCGCGCGGGCGCGCTCATACAGCGCGCCGAACTTGATCATGCGGTTGCAGCGGATGCAGGGGTTGGGCGTGCGTCCGGCGGCGTATTCGCGGACAAAGCGCGCGATGATGTCCCGGTCGAAGCGGTCCACGGCGTGGAGCACCTCGTGGGGAATCCCCAGCCGCGCACACACCCGGGCCGCGTCCACCGCCGCGTCCAGCCCGCAGCAGGGCTCAAAGGGGGATTTCTCCGGCGGTTCGGGAACCAGGCGCAGGGTGGCGCCGATGCAGTCGCATCCGCGCCGTGCCAGCAGTGCGGCAACGGCCGCGCTGTCGGCACCGCCGCTCATGGCCACAAGCACGCGGGCGCCGGGCGGCGGGATGCGGTTGGGGCTGTCGCCAAAGGGGGTCATGCTGCGGTTGCCCGGAAGGCGTCAGGCGGTGGCGGTGGCATCGGGCACGGAAACGCCGGGGTCGGGACCGGGCTTCATGGTGCAGCGGCCCTCAAAGAGCACCCCCTCATGGATGCTGATGCGCGGGGCGACCATGTCACCCACGACCCTGCCCTTCGCGGTGATTTCAATCCGCTCGACGGCGGACACGTTGCCCACGATTTCACCGCCCACGATGACCTGCCCGCCGGTCACGCCGCCCTGAACGCGTCCGTTCTCCAGCAGGACCACGCTGTCCGCGCTGGCGACATCGCCGAAGACGGTGCCCTCAATGCGGATGGTTCCCGTACACTGGACATTGCCCCGGAGGATGGTGCCGGGACCGAGAATTGTGACAACCTTGTTCTCGTTGTAGGTTCTGTTCTTGCGGGGATCTGCCATGGCGGGGGTCAGTTCGACAGGTACTTGGCGGGGTTGACCGGCTGACCGTTGACAAGCACCTCGTAGTGAAGGTGG
>CALDSM010000255.1 GCA_937923585.1 uncultured bacterium | reverse complement strand
GCTTTGTCCTGCCGCTGATCGGTTTCATCGCCCCCACCATTTATGGTTTCGTCTATCCGAGCCTGCTGGAGAAGTCCGGGCGGGCCGCGTAGGCGGAGGAAAAGACGGCAGGACTGGAATTACTTCGCCCACGCCGCCCCAGTTTTCAGAGCGGGGACATTCCAGGTCTATGCGCAGGCATACACCCCCCGGCCCTTCGGGCCACCCCCCTCGCAGGGGGGACCAGGAACAACCGTGCCTCCTGGAGATTTGCGGAGCAGGTAAACGGGGAAAGAGAAAAAGGGCAATCTTGAGGGGGTATGCTTGCCTTGCGCCAGACGGGCAGGGATGCTTCCGTTTTCACGGAAGTGACGGGCGCCCCCGGTGACGTCCGACCTGCGCTTTGCGTTACCCGGCGCTTTGGCAGCGCTGGTCCTCCAATTCCTTGTCCACGCTGCGCGTGAACCACCCGTTGAACGCCATGACACACAGGACGAGCATTATCCATACGTGGGGCCGCGCGTAAACGGTCAGCTCCTTCTGCATCCATCCGCCAAAGAAGGACATGTTGCCCCAGGAGTAGGGATGCTCGAAGACCAGCACGTCGGGCAGGAACACATGGCCGAAGAAGGCTGCCGGGGCGTTGATGTCAAAGTTCAGCAGCACGTTCCAGAAGGAGAGGACGCCCACCGCAATCACCAGTTGAGCCGCCACCTTCGCCTCCAGGTAAGCGGGACGCTTAGACGCCACCATGCCCACGGAGACCACGAACAGAAGCATCGCCAGCACACCAAAAATGGCAAGGTCGGGCAGCATGGAAGTAAGTCGGCCCAGCGGACCGGAGCCGTCGGCGGAAAGGGCGACCACCAGCACCGCGACGGCGTAGACGACAAACACGAGCGCTATCCACCGGATGGTGCGGGCGACCCCGTGGACCAGCGGGGAATGGGACGGCAGAAACTCAACCCTGCTGTCCCGCAGGGCGCGCGCGGCGCGAATCTGCTGGTTGGGACCCGCCAGGGACAGTTGATGCGTGAACCATATGATGAGCAGCCCGCCCATCAGCACGGGCATGAGCCCCATGATGTGGATGCCCGCCGTCTGGTTTGCGGCGGGGGCATACATGGAAAGATCGGCCAGCCCCACCAGCAGCAGCAGGAGTCCGTTGACGTAGTATATTTGGCGTTTGGGCAGGAGAATCCCCAGCAGTCCCGCCAACATGAGCAGTATGCCCCATCCCCAGGAGGCGCCCTGGGTAACCAGGATTTGGGCCACCCCAAGCAGGCTGACCCCGATCCCGGAACGGTAGATCTCCCCCTCTATCTCCGCCTTCGACTTGTTGGGCAGCCACCCAAGCAGTTTTGCCAGCCCATCCCGGGGACAGAGAAAGGAATACCCCTTCATGCCGGGAATGAAACTCACGGTGACTACCGTGCCGCGCAGCGGGTCGAGGCTGAAGTTGATGTAGCGTGCCGCCTCCTCCCGGAACAGCATCACGATCGGACGACCGTTGGAATGGTGCAGCGTCAGGATCTCCGGCCCGAGCGATATGGTCCACCGGCCGGCCTCGCGGGGGCTGATCCGCTCCAGTTCGATTTGCTCCGTCTTGATGGTGGTCTGCCGGTACTCCTTGATCGCCGCCACAAGCGCCGAGACGAGGGCATCCTCCAGGCAGGGCTTGACGAGGAAGCGGAAGACGTTCGCGCGGTTCACGGCCGCCGTCGCCGTGTATGCGTTCGGATTGCTGGTCAGCGCGATGCGAACACTGTCGGGGGTCTCCTCGCGGGCCTTGACCAGCAGTTCAATCCCGCGCTTGAGCGGCAGTTCCATGTCGGCAACCACCACGGCATAGGGTCCCTGCTCCTCCAGCAGTTTCAGCCCCTCTTCGCCGCTCTTCACGATGTCTATCCGGAAGGACTTCTGCAGGGCACGCACGCAGTCCTCCAACGGGCCCGGATTGTCGTCCACGAACAGAATTTTCTCGTCCATTCAGGCATGCCTCCCCTGCAACAGTCTCCGGACGCAGCGGCTGGCTGTGCTGAATGCGCACGGCGGTTTAAAGAAAGGGGCGTCGGCCGGTGCGGGTTGACACGGGAATTCCGACCTGCCGCGACTGCCCGGGCGGGACCGGACTCCCGGGGTTCCCCCCAGAATCTGTCCGCCATTGACATATCGGCTCAGCATGATTCTCACTTCTTGGACGCCGGCTGGACCGGCCAGACCGAAACACTGCCCGCAACATTGACCGTGCCGATATCATGCAGCATTGCGGCCGGCACCGTCAACAGCGGGGCTTAGACTCAGGGCCTGTCCGCGCCGTCGGTGAGCCAGGCCAGTGAAAACCGGGTGAAGCGTATCCATTCACGCCGGTGCTTTTCGCCGCCCTCATGCACCAGGCCGATATCGCCGTCGGGCAGGCGCACAAGCGATGAATAGGAGGACGGCCCCGCGTGAATCAGCTTTTTCACAGGCCAGGTCCTGCCGTCGTCATAGCTGAGACGCACCGTCATGCGGGTGCGGTCGGCCGCGCCGAACTTCTCTCCCGAGTTGTCCGGGTTGGAGAACAGCAGCCGCGGCCCGCCCGGCGTGTTGCAGGCGTCGTATGCAAGCAGGCTGGCCTGGCAGGGACACTCGTTGAGCGCATGGTTCCAGCGGAATTCACGCCAGGTTCTGCCCCGGTTGTTGCTCACCGCCACGCCTCGGCAGCCGGTGCCCATGTCACCGCGCACATTGAGCATCAGGCGTCCGCCGCTGATTTCCGCCGCCTGGCACTCGTCGCTGAACTGCGGCAGGGGCGCGCCCATGGTCCAGCTCCTCGCGTGGTCGTCGCTGAAAAGCACGCGGGAGAAGAAGCCTGCCTTTGTGTTCTCGTCGAAATCGCCGGCATAACCGGGAATGATCAGCCGCCCGCCGCGCATCTGGATGCCGACCCCGGCGCCGGGCACGAACGTGTCCAGGTAACCCGCGACGCGCGGTGCGGCCTCCTCCGGCGCGGACCAGGCGGCGCCGTTGTCCGCGCTGGACAGCAGCAGGAGGCGGTTGTGGTTCTCCCCGCCCGTGTTGGCGCTCATGCAGAACAGCAGGATGCGTCCATCCGTCCGGTCAAGCACGGGGGTGGGGTTCATGATCGCCTCATCGCCCGCGCCGCGCACCAGCACCTGCGTGGGCAGCCAGGTGCGCCCGCCGTCCAGGCTCCGGCGCAGCACCAGGTCGGTGGGGCTCGCGTCGGCGATGGACACTTTGCGCGCCTCGCAGAAGGCCAGCAGGCTGCCGTCCGCGGCAACCAGCAGCGAGGGGATCCGGTACGTGTCCACGCCGCCGGTACCGGCGACGAACACGTCGGTTGTTCTCGGCGCGCCCGCCTGGATTTCCCCTACGGCGGCATGTTCCGGTTCCATCACGACCCGGAAACCGAGATCGTCATAGGCGGCACCGGGCGCATCGCAGCCGCGGCGGGCTGACCGGCACGCGCCGCCGATGGTGATCCAGCTTCCACCCCGGTTCACGCGGCGCGCGCCTGTCTCCGGCCCGGCCGGGTCCGTGGCCGGTCCCTCCGCATACGGTCCGTACCAGTCCTGACACCACTCGAAAACGTTGCCGCCCATGTCGTGCAGGCCCCAGTCGTTCGTCCGCTTGGTGCCGGTGGCGCGGGCAAACCTGTTCCCGGTGACGAGCACCGTGCCCCGCCACCACGCATAATCATTGAGGCGCTCATAGTGCAGGTCTTCGCCCCAATGAAAACGGGTGGTCGTGCCCGCGCGGCACCCGTGTTCCCACTCCGCTTCCGTCGGCAGGCAAAACCTGCGGCCCGTGGCCGCAGACACTTTCGCGGCAAAGGCCTGCGCGTCATCCCACGAGATGAACACCGCCGGGGCTTGTGGCGCGTCCTGCACGGATTTCCGGCCCGTCCACGGTGCCGTGCCCATCACCGCGCGCCACTGCGCCTGCGTCACCTCGCGGGCGCCCATCCAGAAGCCGCGCGACAGCGTCACCTCATGCTGCGGCGATTCATCGGCATACCCGTCCTTTTCCCCGGCATACCGGCCCATGGCGAAGGTGCCGCCCGGAATCCAGCGCAGCTCCATCGCGGCCCCGCCCGGCAGCGCGACCGACTGCGCCCCGCCGGGCCGCGTGATTTCGGCGCCTTGCGCCGGCCGGGGAACGGCATGCCGGCAGCCGGAAAACTGTGAAAGCATAAGTGCCGCAGCAAGCAGACAAAGCATGCGCAATGCCGTGGTCATCTGGAACGTCTCCATTGCCCGAGGTTTCTGACGGCACAGTATAGCCATGGCGGTGCGGTGAGAAAACCTCACGAGGCCGTGCCCATGGTATGCTGTTCATTGTTCGGCGTTTTCCAACGGTGCGATGAACCCACGGGAGGGCATTCCCATGATAGGCGACAAAGAAACCGGACACGGCCTGACAAGCCTCGCGGCAACCCGCCGCGACTTCCTGAAGACCACGGCGGGCGCGGCCGCGCTGGCCGCGCTGGCGGGCGGCACCGGATTCCCCATCCGCGCCGACGAAAACGGCAAACCCAACATCGTCTACATCTTGGCGGATGACCTGGGTTACGGCGACGTGGGCTGTTTCAACCCGGAATCGAAAATACCGACGCCCAGTATTGACCGCATCGGCAGGGGGGGCATGACCTTCACCGACGCCCATGCCGGTTCGGCGGTGTGTACGCCCACCCGCTACGGGGTTCTCACGGGACGGTACTCCTGGCGTTCGCGCCTCAAGAGCAGCGTGCTCGACGGCTACTCCCCCCCGCTTGTCGCCCGCGACCGAATGACCGTCGCCTCGCTGCTCAAGAAACGGGGCTACCGCACGGCCTGCGTGGGCAAGTGGCATCTCGGGCTGCAATGGGGCACCACCAAGGGAAGCCGTCCCGGCCCCGCCAACATTGACTACAGCAAGCCCGTCGCCGACGGGCCGGTGGCGCTGGGCTTTGACTACTTCTACGGCATCCCCGCCTCGCTCGACATGGCGCCCTATGTGTACGTGGAGAACGACCGGATCGTCGCCGCGCCCACGGACACGGTGGAGGCCAGCGAAAAGCCCGCCTACTACCGCGGCGGGCCAATGGCCCCCGGATTCAGCCACCGCGACGTGCTCCCCACGCTCACCCGCAAGGCGGTGGAGTGCATTGACAGGCATGCGGCCGAAAAAGGCGGCCATCCCCTGTTCCTCTACTTCCCCCTCACCGCGCCGCACACGCCCATCATGCCCACGACCGAATTCGAGGGCAAGAGCAGGGCCGGGGTCTACGGCGATTTCGTGTGCCAGGCGGACTGGACCGTGGGGCAGGTGCTCGACGCGCTGGAGCGGAACGGCATGGCAGAAAATACGCTGGTCATCTTCACCAGTGACAACGGCGCCGCGCCGGTCTCGGATTTCAAGAAGCTGCATGAAATGGGACACGAGCCGAACTATCATTTTCGCGGCAACAAGTCCGATATCTTTGAGGGGGGGCACCGAATCCCCTTCGTCGCCCGATGGCCGAAACAGATCAAAGCCGGGTCCGTTTGTGAACATCCAATCTGCCTGACCGACCTGATGGCCACCGCGGCGGAAATCACGGGTGCGACCATGCCCGACAATGCGGGGGAAGACAGCGTCAGCCTGCTTTCCACGCTGCGCGGCCACGCGGCGCAGCCCGCGCGCGAGGCTATCGTGCATCAGTCGGCGGAGGGTTGCCTTTCCATCCGGCAGGGACAATGGAAACTGGAATTCTGCGCCGGTTCGGGCGGGTGGAGCGCGCCCAAGTCCGAAGAAGCGGCAAAACTCGGACTGCCGCCCGTACAGTTGTACGACCTCAGCACAGACATTGCTGAAAGGCAGAATGTGCAGGACCGGCACCCCGACATCGTGGACCGCCTCACCAAACTCATGCAGAAATACATAGACGATGGGCGCAGCACCCCCTGCAAACCTCGACAGAACGAGGGCAAGACCAGCATTTGGGGGCCAGGCGCGAACAAGAAAGCGGCTGGCGAGACATGAGTTGTATCGTCATTGCGAGGAGGGCGCAGCCCGACAAAGCAATCTCTTGGAATCATGACCAGGCTGCCGGGGTGCAGCGATCACGAGATTGCCTCACTTTGTTCGCAATAACGGGATCGCCGATGGATCGAAAGTAAGGAGACGACCATGAATTCGTGCGAGAAGGAACGCAAGGGAATCGGGTGCGGGGTGTTCCTCATTCTTGTGGGTGTCGGACTCTTCGCGGAACGCATGGGATGGTTCCCCTTCAGCATGGTGTGGTTCCTGCCGGCCGCATTTGTGGCATGGGGCGTTGCCGAGATTTTCGAAGCCTTGCGCGACAAATGAGGAAGGTCTGACGGATATAAACGTCCGGCCATCCGAAACTGATTCTTGGCCAAACCGCTGTTCACGCTGTTCTTTGGGGTAGAATCAACCGGAGGACACGATATGAACGCCACGGACCAATCCCTTCTGCAACAGTGGGTGCAGCACCGGGACGCGGAGGCCTTCCGCACCATCGCCATGCGCCACGCGGGCATGGTGTACAACACGTCGCGCCGCATCCTGCGCGACCCGTGCGACGCTGAGGAAGTGGCGCAGGAATGCTTTGAGGCGCTGGTGCGCGCAGGGGACAAGCCCGGCGCCTATCTCGGTGCATGGCTGCACCGCGTCGCCACCAATCTCTCGTTTAACCGCATCGCTGCCGGACGGCACAGACAGGCGCGGGAGAACCGGTTTGCGGAGAGCACTGCCGCCGCCGCGCCCTATGAAGCGGATCTTTACGCGCAGGTGGATCAGGCCATCGCCGCGCTGCCCGACAAACTGCGGCAGCCCCTGGTGGCGCACTATCTTGAGAACCAAACGCACGAAGCCATCTCCGCATCCATCGGCGTTTCACGCCAGACAGTGACCTACCGCATCGGCCAGGGCGTCGAGCGCGTCCGTGCCGACCTTAAACGTAAAGGAGTCATGGTTACGGCCGGGGGCCTGTCCACGTTCCTGCTTGCCAACAGCAGTGAAGCGGTGCCCGCCGCACTCGCAGCCGGGCTCGGGAAACTGGCGGTTGCAGGCGTTCCCGCGGCGACGGCGGGCATTGGCATGGCAGGCATTTCGGGCCTCCTGTCTCTGAAGAGTGTCGTCCTGGCGGCAGTGGCAATCATTGCGCTCGGAGGGGCGGGCACGGTGGCGCTTCGCTCAGGCCTGACGGCGAACCTTCCTGCGAACGCCCCCACGGTAACCGCCTCCGCATCGGCAGAAACGGCGGCGGTCGAACCCGCACCCCCCGCCGGGTCGGGTCACACGCAAAGCGCGGACCCCGCCGCGTTGTTATCGGCCTCCGCACCCATTTCAACGCCGGTCACCGGCACCACCCCAACCATCCCGGCGGTGCAGTCAGAACCAAAAGACCGGCGTGCTAACATTGAGCGCACGCTTGCAAGCCCCATCAGCGTGGAATTCGAGAACATCCGGCTGGCTGAAGTCCTCTCGTTCATCAGCGACTCCTGGGACCTGAACATCGCCCTTGACCCGCGCGTTGTGGCGCCCGGTGCCCGTCCGGATTTCGCTCCGGATTACGTGACCGACGGACATGTGCCCTACGTTGATGTCCGGAATGTCTCCCTTGGACAGGCATTGCGAACCCTGTGCCGCCCGCTTGGTCTGGATTTCGCGGTAAACAACGGTGTCATCACCGTCAGTTCCCCCGCCCTGCTCGACGCCGACGGATTTGCCCGGCTCAACGATGCGGATGACAGCAGCAGCGAGGTGCTTCAGACAGAAACGTCCCTGGTGTTCGAGGATGTCCATCTGTCCGAAATCCTCGAGTTCGCCGCCGACTCGCTGGATGTGAACATCACGGTTGACCACCGGGCCGTGGTGCCCGGAGGGGAACGAATCCCCCAGGGGCAGCCTGAAGCGCCTTTTGTGACAACTGGGCATGTGCCTTACATCAATCTCAGGAACGTGTCTTTAAGTCAGGGGCTTGACTCGCTGCTCCGCCCAATGAACCTCGGCTATTCTGTTGAGGACGGATTTCTCTGGATCAGTTCACCCGATCTCATTGCGCAGGAAGAATTCACCGCGCCAGACCTGTCTCATGCGGAACCCGCGCTGACAGCGGCGCTTCAGGTGCCCGCCGACTTCGAATTCGACGAGACACCCCTGTCCGGGGCGCTCGCGGCCATGGCACAGCAGGCGGGTGTCTCCATCGAAATCGAAATGACCACGGCCGCCGCCATCGCGGCGGAAATCGTCAACGACTATGACGTCAAAGACCTCCCCTTCGGCACCGCTTTGGGCATCATTCTTCGCGAGCATGATCTCGCCTTCGCCTCAAACGGAGAAAACATCATCGTCACCTCGCCCGCCGCCGCCCACTCCAACAACCCCGCGCAACTGAGTGTCGTCCCGGTACAGCAACTCACCAAGCCCTGAGACGCCAGGCGGGGGAAAGCGTGACGGACTTTGTCCCGTCAAGTTTCTTGTTCTTCTCGGGATGGCCAGACGGCCCAGCACAGAAACGCCAGCACAACGGCATAACCGGTCAACCCATACACCAGCCCGAGCAAACGCCTGAATGTCCAGCCCTCTGCGCCGATGTACTGTATGACCCAGTAGAAGGGCAGGGTCAGGATGCTCAGCAGGCACACGCACAGCACGACCGTGGGAATCACAAAAGCCCAGTATCCCAGTCGGCTTCCCCGGTCACCCATCCAGCGCGCCGCGGCCACGTAGGGCAGCACCATCGCGCTGAAGAACACGAACAAATTGAACCATTTGTGCAACGTCGGCTGGTCCAGCGCGCCGCCGGTGTGGATGGGGTCGAAGGCGGCGGCGAAGAGTTCCCCGCTGACAACATGAAGGAACGGACCGCGGGCAAAAGAGCTCAATGCAACCGCAGCCATGCCGAGAAAGGCTGCGGTGCCCAAGGCGCCCATCTTGCGCGAGTCCGGCAGCGCGCCCAGCCTGGGCAGCGCAGGATATTCCGGCCAGGGCACCAGCGCAACAGCCAGCGCGCACCCAACCCCGCCCCATATGAACGCCGGGTGAAAGAAGATGAGAAGAAACACGAACTCGCGCAGGACCAGCAACAGAAGCAGCACAACCGCTGCGAAGACCAACGTCGCCACATACCAACTTTTGCGCAATGGTGTCAGGTGGTCCGCTTCGGAAATGCGGGGTTGGGCGGGCCACGGGTTCAGCACAAAGAGCAGAGCGCACGCGAGCGACGCCCACACCGAAAAGGACTGCCACGGCAGGCCGAGCCCTGATTCCAGTCTGTCATACCGGCACACCCCCAGGAAGAAGGGCAGTGCAAAACCCGCCACAAGCACATGGGGCAGCACGGCGAGTATCGCGCCGGACAGCCTCTCCAGAACCGGGCGGTGCTTGTCGCCACCGACCGGCCGGGACGCAAAGAGCAGCAGCGGCGCGGTGAACGCGACGGCCAGACCTCGAAGCAAAGACGCCTTCCATGAACAGGAATCTGCGTCCCCCTGAACCTGCCAACGGACGAATGACACACCGGCAATCAGCGCGAGAAGCAGAAAAGAAAGCCAGAAGAAGCCGGCCTGCACCAGACCGTCTGGATTCCGAACTCCGAACAGGTGCCCGGGAGACAACAGGGACATTGCCAAAACCACGGCCATCAGGAATTTCTGGGGCCGGGGCACGCGCCGTCCATCCACGCGGTGAAGCAGCCAGACACACAAGAACGCGGCGGTCATCCAGGTGAACAACGGCAAACCACGCGCATTGTCAAATGCACTCGGGGCAAATCCCTCTCCAAAAGGAAAGAGGATCATCCCCAGCACCCCCAGCGCCAGCGTCAGCCAAAGCCGGACATGCGGCCGCGAGACATCCCACCCGGTATCGGAATCGTTTGCCGCTTCCATGAACACTTCCTCCAGCCGTTCGGCCCCGCGACGGTTCCAGCTTCGAGACAGCATTGGCTTACACCATATCATATTGCGCCTTGCCACCCGACCTTCGGCTCCGGTTTCCCGGATGTCGCCCCCACCTTCATGAATCTGTCCTCTCCATCGGAAAGACACACCTGATTTCTCCCCGCACCAAGCGGCGCTTTATCGGTGGCTCCCATTTGAATACATGCCATGTCCCCACTGACGTGACACTTCTTGGATTTGTTGTGGCTGACAGAGCTGGGGTAGACTTTCCAGGAGGACGACAAGGAAACGGAGAAGGCTCTTGCCTTACAATACGCTGACAAAGTTGCCACCTGGCCCGCTCCCGGTCCAGGATGTTTTGCCTTTTCCGACCGATGGCGGGTTGTCAAACGGAGTCGCCAACAAGATGGCACCGTCTGACCGTGCCGTACATGACTGGTATAGGTTCGTTCTTTCTTTCCCGCCGCACCTTGTTCGCGAATATACTGGCAGATTTGGACTGCAACCCGGCCAAACCCTGCTTGACCCTTTTTGCGGCACCGGCACAACCCTGGTCGAATCAAAGTTGATGGGGATTGACAGCATTGGCATTGAGGCAAACCCCATGGCGCACTTTGCCTCAAGCGTGAAGACTGACTGGAAAACGGACCCTGCCAGGCTGCTCCAACACTCCTTTAGGATCATGACGCTCGCATCTCCACTGCTGGAGTCCGCCTCATTGCGGACATTGCCGGAGGATAGTCACAAATTGCTGCTAACTGATTCAATTGCTCCCCGGGTTCTGCACAAGTTGCTCCTTCTCCGTGAAGCAATAGACAACCGTGGTGACGATGAGTGCGTCAGGCATAGCCGGCTCGCTCTCGCGAAGACTGCCGTTTCATGCAGCAATCTCCACTTTGGCCCGGAAGTGGGAGTGTCCAGACTCAGGAAGACTGATGCGCCTGTCCTCGAAACATGGCTGGGGGAAATGGAACGCATTGCCCAGGATCTTCGACACGTTGGGGATTGCGAGGCGACCAGCCAGGTGGTCTGCGCGGACTCGCGTCAACTCAGCAATGTTCTCGCCCCCAACTCAATTAGCGGTGTCTTCACTTCGCCGCCCTATCCCAATGAGAAGGATTACACCAGGACGACCCGACTTGAATCTGTTCTCCTCGGCTTTGCCAGGGACAGAAAGGAACTTCAACTCCTGAAACGCAACCTCCTCCGGTCAAATACCCGCAACGTATACAAAGGTGACGGGGATGATGAATGGGTTGCCAAGTTTGAATCCATCCAGGCAATAGCGGCCCGCATAGAAGCGCGGCGCGTCGAATTGGGCAAGACTTCCGGATTTGAGAGGCTGTATGCCAGGGTTGCCAAGTTATACTTTGGCGGCATGGCGAGGCACCTTTCAGAACTTCGGCCTTTCCTGAAGCCCGGAGCGTTTCTCGGATACGTCGTTGGAGATCAAGCCTCGTATCTCCAAGTCATGATCCGCACAGGGCAAATCCTTGGCGAGATAGCAGAGTCTCTGGGATACAGGGTGGCCGGCATTGATCTGTTCCGCACCCGACTTGCCACGGCCACGAAGCAGCAGATGCGTGAAGAAGTGGTTGTCCTGCAATGGCCGGGAGGCGGTTCGCTTTAGCGAAAGACACCGGGGAGAATGAAATGGCTGGCATCAAGAATCGCTACTCGCAGCTCATTGAGAGAATCTTTGCGGCAAACTACAAGAAGGGTGCCATTGAGGTCCCGTTTCGGCGGGAAGAAATCATCAGCACTGCAACCGAGTTGGGCATCCCGCTGCCCAAGAACCTTGGCGACGTGATTTACAGCTTTCGTTACCGCGTTGCCTTGCCGGAAGCAATTTCCAGACAGGCACCCGAGGGAATGGAGTGGGTTATTCGTCCCAGCGGGCAGGCCCGCTACACATTCGCGCTGACCACCATGGCACGAATTGTCCCCAACCGTCTGTTAAGCGAGACGAAAGTGCCGGACGCCACGCCGGGCATAATCGTTCGATGTGAGATCAATGACGAACAGGGGCTGCTTGCCAAGGTGCGATACAACAGGCTGATAGACATTTTCACCGGTGTCACCTGCTATTCGCTGCAAAACCATCTTAGGACGACCGTGCCGGCGATGGGACAGGTTGAAACGGATGAAGTGTATGTCGGAATAGACAAGCGCGGCGCCCAATACGTCTTTCCCGTTCAAGCCAAGGGCGGAACGGATCAACTCGGCATCGTGCAGATCGAACAGGATTTTGCCATTTGCGCCGCCAAGTTCCCGAGCCTGATATGCAGGCCCGTTGCCGCCCAGTTCGTTGAGGACAACCTGATCGCGCTCTTCTCCTTTGAGGAAGGTGAAAACGGCATATCGGTAAGCGATGAAAAGCACTACAGACTTGTGCGTCCAGAAAAGATCTCTGAACAGGATTTGGCCGGTTACCGGGAACGCCCCGTCTGATGGCAGGGGTTCGGTTCCGAATGGACGCAGAATTCCTCCCAAGAAGAGCAGGGTAGTCTCCTTTCTTGAACCCGGGCCCAATGTTGATGTCCGTTCGGGCGGTGCGTTGAAAGAAGCTCCGGCTGGGGCCTCTCAAATTGAATGGAACAGGATATTGCGCCAAAGCCCCGGCTGCCCGCCGTCACGGGTTATCCTGCGGCTGCCCGTCGCACTCGAAGACTTCTTCGATGTTTTTCCCGAAGTAGTGCGCGATGCGGAACGCCAGCGCCAACGAAGGCCCGTACTTGCCCGCCTCCAGGGCGATGATCGTCTGCCGGCTTGCGCCCACGGCGTCGGCCAGTTCCTGCTGCGTGATTTCACCGGCGTCAAAACGCAGCCGCCGGATGCGGTTGCTAATCTGTGGTGGCATCGAATTCATTCCAGAACCGGTAGAGGTATATGGTCACCATGGATCGGATGGCGAAAGCCAAAAAGATGAAGGTGTTCGTGATTGCCATTAGCTGCCACATGGCAAGACTGAGCACGTCATCATAATCCAACCACATAACCGGCACGCTGACCACGGCCACCACCAGCCAAAACCCATAGCTGAAGCCGTTTTCATTTGCCCTGCGCTCAATATCCCGGTCCCGCTCATCCATCCGGACCAGTCCCTTCTTGCGTTTCCGCGAAGAAAGCCAGGGCTCGAGCCCCACGGGCATCCAGAGCCAGAAGGCGAAGTTGGCTGCCTTCCCGGAATGCGTCGTCAGATAGATTGTCAAAAACAGTGCAACGTAGGCGACGAACAGGCCGAGCGTGCGCCAAGACTTCTTTTCCTGAACATGCATCATTTCAACGGTCTCCTTCCTCCCGCGTCAACCGCGAGAATGTTGTAAATTCTAGACATAATGTACAATAAATTTTACATAAAGTCAAGTGTAAGTTACCAACGGTCCAGAAAAAGAAGATGCCTTTCCAAGCCAAGTGACGATAGAATTCCGCGCCAAGCCCCCCAGTTGCATTACACTAAGCGGCACGGCCCGCAATCCCGATCAAGAAACCGGGCCGCTGGACATCCGCAACCCTGTGGAGGATACGCCGATGAACCGCCGTGAGTTTATGAGCGCAACCTTAGGCACCCTTTCGGCAACCGCCCTGTGCCCCAGCCTTGATGCCTTCGCCGCGGAGGCGCCGAAAGGCGCATCGAAACCGAACATCGTCGTCATCATGGCCGATGACCTGGGCTACTCGGACATCGGCTGTTACGGTTCAGAGATTCACACGCCCAACCTCGACCGGTTGGCCGGGGAGGGTATTCGCTTCACGCAGGCATACAACGTGGCGCGGTGTTGTCCGTCGCGGGCGGCCCTGCTGACCGGCCTCTACCCCCACCAGGCGGGCATGGGCGACATGGTCAGCACCGCCAAGAAGAAGCGCCCGGAGGGTCCGTACCAGGGATACCTGAACCGGCAATGCGTCACCGTGGCCGAGTTGCTGAAGACGGCGGGGTACAGCACGTATATGTCGGGCAAGTGGCACGTGGGCGAGGCACCGGAGCATTGGCCGCGCAAGCGCGGGTTTGATCGCTACTTCGGCCTGATCAGCGGGGCCAGCAGCTACTTTGGAATCCTTCAGCAGGAGGAACAGCGCCGCGTCATGGCCCTCGACGACGCGCCGTACACGCCCGAAGGCGATCATTTCTACATGACCGACGCGTTCAGCGACAACGCCGTGCAGTTTCTGACGGAGCACGACGCATCCAAGCCCTTCCTGCTCTACCTGGCCTACACCGCGCCGCACTGGCCGCTGCACGCGCTCCCCGAGGACATCGAGAAATACCGCGGCAAGTACGGCATGGGCTGGGATGCGCTGCGCGGGCAGCGTTACAAACGCATGGTGGACACGGGAATCATTGATCCCAAGTGGAAGCTGTCGCCGCGAGACAGCGAGGTGCCTGCGTGGGACAGTGTGGACAACAAGGAGGACTGGGACCTGCGCATGGCGGTCTACGCCGCCATGATTGACCGCATGGACCGGGGCGTCGGCCGGGTGCTGGACACGCTGAAGGAGCGGGGCATGGAGGACAACACACTGGTCCTCTTCCTCGCCGACAACGGCGGCTGCCACGAGAACTGTAACAAGCCGCAACTGAGCAAGCCTGGCGCGCTGCCGGGCACGCCCGAGTCCTACACCTCCTACCAGCGGCCCTGGGCCAACGCGAGCAACACGCCCTTCCGCATGTTCAAGCACTGGTGCCACGAGGGCGGCATCTCCACGCCGCTTATCGCGCGCTGGCCCGCCCGCATAAAAGAGCGCGGCAAACTCACCGGCCAGGTGGCGCACATAACCGACATCATGGCCACCTGCGCTGA
The DNA here is from genome assembly GCA_937923585.1 of uncultured bacterium. Lineage (GTDB taxonomy): Bacteria > Hydrogenedentota > Hydrogenedentia > Hydrogenedentales > CAITNO01 > CAITNO01. Next base: position 4,495 of record CALDSM010000255.1, on the reverse strand, counting down.
CCTCTCCGGCGCGGCCTATCCAAAGGCCTTCGCCGGCCAGGAAATTCATCCGCTCGTCGGAAAGAGTCTGGCACCCGTGTTCGACGGCAAAACGCGCGAACCCCACGCGCGGCTGTATTGGGAGCATGAGGGCAACCGCGCCCTGCGCGAGGGCAGGTGGAAACTGGTGGCTCCCGCCGCGGGGGACTGGGAACTGTACGACATGGAGGCGGACCGCACCGAACTCAACAACCTGTCCCAGGCACAGCCGGACCGGGCAAAGGCCATGCTCGACTCCTGGAACGCATGGGCGCAGGAAATCGGCGTCAACACGCCGAGAGAACGCGGCGGAAGATAGACATTCCCGGGGCCGTCGGAGCGGGCTCGCAGAAAACATGCGGGCAACCGGCTTGGCCGACCCATCGTGACGCCACACCTGAACGTATCCGAACATCGAATTGCCAACGAAACACGACCTGTGGACACAAAATCATGTAACCGTCCATGAACTGCGCCCTGCCGGTTGGTTATACTCACGCTGCGGAAGCTGGTTGAGACTTCCGCGCGTCGAAAACCGGGAGAGAGGTCAAGGGCATGCGAAGATTGCGGGCGTTTGCCAAATGGGCGTTTGTTCTGATGGTTGCGGCGGTAATGGCGCTCGCCGGCTGGGTGGGGTACCTGGCAAAGACGCGGCATCCCCATTGGGACGGCATGGTTTCGCATGCCTCGCTGAAGGCGCCCGTGCGCGTGGTGCGCGATGACTGGGGTGTGCCCCATCTCTCCGGCGAGAACGAGCGCGACGTGCATTTTGCACTGGGCTACGTCATGGCGCAGGACCGGCTGTTTCAAATGGAAACACTGCGACGGCTGTCGCAGGGCACGCTGGCCGAAGTGGCGGGGCCGCTGGCCGCCCCCGTTGACGCGGTGATCCGCACGCTGCGCCTTCGCCCCCTGGCGGAGGAGTATATCAAGGACGACCGGAGTTTCCCGCCCGAACTGCGTCAACTGGCCGAAGCGTTCATCGCCGGCGTCAACCACTGCATGGAAACCGAGCCGCTGCCGATGGAACTGACCCTGCTCGGCATTCACCCGCGGCCCTTCACACCGGTGGACTCGCTAACCGTAGCCGCCATCCTGCCCATCAGTTTTGCTGAAGGACTGCGCGGCGACGCCATCGCCTCGGTCCTCGAGGAGAAACTGCCCGGCAAGGACCTCTCCACACTGTTTGCGGGATATGGGCTGGAAACGCCAGTCACGATCATGGAATCGCTGGCGGAAGCGAAGACCTATGCCGAACAGCACAAGACCGACGCTCGTACCGCAGCCGTCTCGCCTGCCTTGGAACCGGTCACCACTCAACTCAACAATAGCACAGACCAAGGCAGGCGGGACGCCTGTGGTACGGGCGTGGCGGCATTGGACGCCTGTCTGGCGCGGTTGCAGCCGTTGGTGGGTCTGCTTGGGTCCTCCATGGGAAGCAACTCCTGGGTGATCGGCGCGGCGCGCAGCAAGTCAGGCAAGCCGATTCTGGCCAACGATCCGCACATCGCGTTTACCAATCCCAGCGTGTGGTATGAGGCCCATCTCCAGTACGGCGACTATGAACTGTACAGCCATTACGTGCCGCTGCTCCCCGTGCCACTGCTGGGGCACAACCGTGATTTCGGCTGGGCGCTGACCATGTTCGAAAACGACGACCTGGACGTCTACCGGGAGAAGTTCCAGCCCGGCAACCCGTCCAAGGTCATGTACAAGGGCGATTGGGTGGACGCCAAAACGGAGACGGAGACCATACGAGTCCGTTGCGGCAAGGATCAGACCTGCACCATCCGCAGCACGCCCCACGGCCCCGTCATTACGGACCTGCTCCGCACGCTCGATGGCTACCAGGGTGCCGACATTGCCCTGTCCTGGGTGTGGCAGCGCGTCCCCTACGAGGACATGCTGGGCTTCTACCGCATGGCCCACGCCCGCGATCTCGACAGTTTCGCCCAGGGAGCCGCGCTCATCACCTCGCCCGGCCTGAACATCTCCTATGCCGACAAGGCCGGAAATATCGCCTGGTGGGCCGCAGGCAAACTGCCCATCCGCCCCAAGCACGTCAACTCCAAGCGTCTGCTGGACGGCGCTTCCGGAAACGATGAAATCCTCGGGTATCTGCCTTTCGACCAGAACCCCCACCTGGTCAACCCCGAAAAGGGCTGCATCGTCACCGCCAACAACATGTCCACCATCAAGCCGGTCGGCCCCATTGACCAGATCCAGGGCTACTGGCAGCCGAGCGACCGCGCCGCGCGCATTGAGCAAATACTCGAAACGAAACCCGTCTGGTCCCGGGACGAAATGCGCGCGGTTCAATTCGACGACACGTCGTCCACCGCCGCCGATACCTTGAAACCGCTTCTGGAAATGCTCCTTCAGGACACCTCCGCGTTTTCTGAACCGGAGAAACAGGCACTGGAGATTCTCAGCCGCTGGGACGGGCGGCATAACACCGATTCAATCGGAGCGAGCGTCTATCAGGGGTACATGGATGCGTTGCTGCACGGAATCCTGCTGGATGAAGCGGGCGAGAAACTCTTTTCCGGCTATTGCACGCTCGCCGACTCGTACAACTTTCTCAAGTACGTGGTCCACACGCCCGACTCGCCGTTCTGGGACAACCTGACCACGCCGCAACGCGAAACCCGCGAGGACATTGTCCGAAGCAGTTTCAAGGAGGCTGTCGCCGGACTGGCGAAGCGCTGCGGACCTGATGTAAGCCGGTGGGCTTGGGGCGGATTGCACACCATGGAATTCAAACATCCCTTCGGCTATCTCCCACTGCTCGGCCGCATCTTCAATATCGGCCCCTTCCCCGCCTCGGGCGCGGCGGAAGTGATCAACAACATGCTGTACGCATCCGGCAAGGGCGGTTTCGACGTGGTCGCAGGCCCCTCCACCCGGCGCATCATAGATTTCGCCGACCCGGAACATTCCCTGACCGTCCTGCCGACAGGCAACTCCGGCAATTTCATGAGCCCCCACTACGCCGATCAGGCCGCCCTGTTCATGAAAGGCGAATACCGCGAACCGCGTCTGACGCAGGAACAAATCGAATCCAACAAGCGGCACGAAATCATACTCTCGCCTGTCGGGAGAACGTGATCGTCACAAAACGAAGACAGGAAGTTGTCCATGCAGTACCATTGTGCAAGGCTTATTCACGTCATTCCAGCCTTGGTCGTTGGCCTGACGGCTGCCGTCGGCAGCGCTGCGCCTGCGGCAGACCCCGTCTCTTCCGCCGACGCGAGGATTATCCACCTCTCGGACCCGCACTTCACCAGCCAGTCGAGGACTCTCGACACCGGATACTACATTGATTACCAGAACAGCCGGCTCAAGAGCGCGCTCCTTTCCGGTTTCCTCATTGACAACAAGGACAGGCTGCGCGCAAACACGGTCGTAATCACCGGCGACATTACCGACAGCGGTGACGTCTCCGACTACCAAGTCGCCCGGGACTTTGTTGAAACCCTGAAAGGCGCCGGTTACAGGGTCTGCTGCGTGCCGGGAAACCATGACTGCTCGAAAGAGGGCACACTGGTCCTCGGGCAGTACGAAAGCGGAACGGACCGTTCGCGAAGGGAGAACTTCAGCAAGTACATTGACGACAGTCCTTACCCGCGCGCAGTGGACCTCGGCGGTGCGTGGCTGATTCTCCTGGATTCGCTGCAGGGCCAGCTCGCGGATCCCGGCCGGGACTTCTTTGCCCAGGGGCTGCTGGGCGCACCGCAACGCGCGCAGTTGGCGGCGGATCTTGCGCGGCTGCAGTCAGACCGTGAGGCGGGCAAGAAGATCGTTGTCTGCCTCCACCATGCCCCCTTCAAGGTTCGGGGGGCGCGCGGCGATGAGGACCCCGCGGACTCCCGGGGCAACAACGTCCTGGACGACGCGCGCGAATTCCTGTCCGTTATTTCGCACAGGGTGGACAGCCTGCTCTTTGGCCACACCACGCCCGCGGGCATCCTCCAGCAAGGCCATGGATGGTTCAGGCGGCAGCAGTTGCGGTACGGCATTCGCATGATCAACTGCGTAAATCTCGAGCACCTGCCCTGGTACCGGGAAATGCATTTTGGCAGCAAGTCCCTGGAGGTGTGCACCGCGGCGAACCGGGACGGCCGCCTTGCCGTGTTTCACATCGGCACCAACGCGAACCTCCACCGCAACGAGCAGCGCGTCGCCTGCGGCGGCTGGCGCGGGCAGGACCCGCCCGGCAGGGATGACGGCGGCGGCTGGCGCGGCGCCGCAGTGGTGGGCAGCCCGGCAACGCACGTGTGCGCCGCGCAAAACCAGGACGGCCGCCTCGAAGTCTTCTATGCCGGATGGAACGGCCGCCTGAACCATGACTGGCAGACCAGGCCCGACGGGCCATGGCACGGACGGGTGGAGATGGGCAAACCCATCGGCGAAATCCGGCACATGGCCGCCGCATGCAATCTGGACGGACGGCTGGAACTCTTCCTCATCGGCCCCG
>CALDSM010000254.1 GCA_937923585.1 uncultured bacterium | reverse complement strand
TGTCTCAAGAACATGGCGGGCCTCACGCAATTCTCCCGAGTTGAAAGACACTGCGCGGGAGCCGATCAGGTCGCCGGCTCTGATCCCCTGCCAGCTCACAAGGTCCCGGGGCGGGTTGATTTTTATGAGTTCGTGCCCATCCTGCATGAGCAACGACGTGTAAAGATTTTCACGCCCGGAAAGCCTTGCCATTCCCTCGCAGATGAGTACACCCACCATGAGCGGGGGGATAAGCGCAAATTGATGCGTCATCTCAAAAACGATCAGCATGGAGGTCAACGGCGCGCGAATTACGGCGCACAAGCATGTGCACATGCCCACTCCGGCAAGAATGACCTGGTCGGAGGCGGTCAAAGACAGCCACTGTCCGCCCAGACCCGCAGTGAAGAAGCCGCACATGCCGCCTATGAACAACGTGGGGGAGAAAATTCCACCGCAACCGCCAAAACCATAGCTGACCATGGTGGCCGCGAGTTTGGTGACCATCAGCATTCCGGCGATCTGCCAGGTGATTCCGCTGCTCAGTGCGTCCGACAAGTCCCCATAGCCGAGACCGAATACGCCAATCTTTCCGGTGGAGAGAAATGCGCCAATGCCGACACACCAAGTAATGAGGCCGCCAAAGAACGGCAGCAGCCATTTGAGCCTCCACTGGCACCGTATCAGGGCACCCCTGATGCGCAGCGTTGCTTTTTGGAACAGAAGGCCGCACAGCGCCGCCAAGAATGCGACGAAGGGCACCAGGCAATAGAGACGCCAGGTCGTGTCCTCCAATTCCGGCAGCGCAAAGGCGGGTTGTGGGCCGATGCTGGCCTGAACCACCAGCGCCCCGGTGACGGACGCAAGCACAACGGCGCCAAGATAGCGGTTGCCCAAGTCGCCCACCAGTTCTTCAAGGATGAACGTTATGGCCGCCAGAGGCGTGTTGAAGGCGGCCGCAAGACCGGCCGCCGTGCCAACAGTGAGGGCATCGCGGCGGTTGCGCTTTGACTTTCCGAAAAGCCCGGACAGCACTGACGCCACCCCGCCGGTCAGGTAGAGCGTGGGGCCTTCACGCCCGAGGCTTGCACCGCCGCCAAGACTGAGCACTCCCGCCGTGAACTTCACGAGGACAGGCCGCCACGGAATGTAACCGAGTTCCTTCCAGTAGCCCACTTTCAACTGTGGAATGCCGCTCCCGGCCGCACTGGGCTCAACTCGCAGCAAGACACACACGGCGAGCGAGGAAGTGCCTATCACCGCGAGGCTCCCGAATATCAACACGGGTGCCGGCCGGGAAAGCAGTTCTCCATACGTCACCTGAAACAGCAGGTTGGTCGCTTTCAAGAACAAGACTGCGAATCCGCCGGCGGCCAGACTCAGTGTGATCGTTTCGATCACCCTCCGCGCGTTCTGCGGTACGAACTGCAAGAGCTTGCCAAAGTGCAAGGCAGTCTTCATGGTCTGCCCCAGGCCAGTTCCCGGCGACGGCATGGGCTGAAAGTGCGAATGTGTCCCAATCGCGGGTTCAGGCTTGTGAATTCGCATTCTTCATCCCGCTTGGGGTGTCTTGTGTTGGGCATAAGGCAGGTTTCCTATGTCACCTCTCTTGAGTCTGTTCAGACAAACTCCCGGCAATTTGGGCGGTTTGGCGCCGGACCGCCGGGCCTATTTCCCCGGGCGCTCAATCATTGGGTGCGGACCGGAACTCTCCATCTTGACGGGAAACACGCCGCCGGACACGGAACGAATGTCCTGCACGGAGACAAATGCGGTCGGGACATGCTCGCGAAGTAGTTTCATGATCGCCCGCCGGTTCTTGCGGCGGATAATCATCATCAGTATCCGCACACTGCCCTCCACGCCCTGGGCCTCAAACGTTGTCACGCCGTAGCGCGCCTCCCTCATGTGGCTGAGCAGGTCCGATTTGTCTTCCTTGACTATCACCCAGAGGGACTGGAGGCCCATGGCGAGCCTGTTTTCGATGGTCATGCCCACGAAGTTGCCCATGGCGAACCCCCCGGCGTAGGCCAGGTAGTTTGTCCATGAGTTGACGGATGTCATGACGGCGCCCATGACAGACACCCAAATCAACACTTCGAAGAAGCCGCATATCGGGGCCATCAGCCGCATTCCGCGCGACAGGAATATGATGCGCAGCGTGCCAATGGAAACGTCCACCACCCTCGCACAGAAGATGAGAAGCGGAAGTATCCAGTGGATGTGTTCATGAAAGAAATCCATCGCGGCACTCCTCAGCACCCCGGCAGGAGCAATCCGGTGGGCTGGTTTGCGTTAGCGAGAAATGCGGCATCGCTACAAAGACTTGTGCCATACGTTCATGCTCTCGATTCCGTCGCCGATGTGCGTGTTGTTGACGAGGCATCCCGCGTAGGAATAGCCCTGCCGGGCAAAGGTAATGTTCATCCCCGGAGACAGGGCGCGCGCTATCGTGTAGGCCGTTTGAATATTCCGAACACACATGGCTTTCTCCATGTGGTCAAGCAGCGCGTGCGCCAATCCATGACCGCGCCATTCTGGAAGCGTGGCGAAATCCGTCATCTCCGCGTTTCCGTGTTCCACATCCATCTCCGCCGAGGACAGCGCGACCAGTTCGCCCCCGTGTTCCACTCCGAAGAAGGCAACGTCCATAGACATGGCATGAACCAGGTAATCCGGATCGTCAACCGGAAAAGGATAGGCCGGGAACACGGCGCGATAGATTGCGCTCATGGCAGACGCGTCTTCCGCGGTGCAAGGCCGCAGTGCAAACCCCGCGCCAGTCTTCGGTTCTCCCTTCGCCAGCCCCCCCTGCATCGCATGGAGAAACACGGCATCGTTTTCGACAGAATGCGCATCGTATTGTCGCTCGGGGGAAAGGAACTTTCCCATGAACCAGGCGGCAATGCGTCCGCTGTAAAAGTGCGGGATGAGCGCCTCGCATCGATATCCGGCGTTGAGAAAGGCCCCGACCGCCGGTTCGGGGACTTTCGCGAAAATCTTCGTGTATTGCCGCTCCTGCGCCAGCCACTCCAGTTTCTCACAGAGGATCTCAGAACCGGCCGTTCCCATTTTCATGACATAAATGCGGTTGTTCAGAGGGCCGTGCTGAATTGTGGCCCCTGCCAGTGTCTCGATACAGTCCGTTTGCTTCGACTTGTTTGTCATGGCTCACATCCTAATCAATTAACGCGGCCGTTGGCGCAGCCTCGGCTTCGCCGTCAGGAACCAACAATGAACCGCCCACAAAGAAGATCGCCGAAACGACAATGCCGTAGAAGCTGGGGTCGAGCCCCCATTCCGCCACGGGTCCGGGAAACTCAACAAGCCCCGTCAGCAACAGTAGGGTAAGGCAGCCGCCGGACAGCATCCCGGCAATCGCGCCGAATGAACTTCCCCGTTTCCAGAAATAGGCGCCAAGGGTGGGCACGAAAAGTCCCGACACCATGAACGAATAGGCGTAGAGAATGGCGTCCAGGACATTCCGAAACTGCGCGGCCAGCACCACGGCCGCCACCCCAATGCCCAATGTTGCCGCCATGGAGACACGAAATGTCTTCCGCTCGTTGAGTTTTGGCAGCCAGTACCGCGCGGCGAGATCGTTGACAAAGTTGCCCGAGGAAGCCATCAAACAACTGTCCGCCGTGGACATGATCGCCGAAAAGTAGCCCGCAATGACGATACCGGTTATCCCGACGGGCAGGATGTCCCGGATAAGCATCGGCAGGGCGGTCTCAGGTTCAGCCTCGGGGAAATAGACCCGGCCGCACATCCCCAGAAAGACCCCGGTAAACGCCATCACCGGGTATTCAAACAGTCCGGCAATGTACCAGGCCCGCCGGGCCTCCTTTTCGTTTTTGCAGGCATACATCCGCTGGTACAGGGTCATGCCGACCAGCCAAATCGGAATGATGGTCACCATCCAGTTGAAAAAGGTGACCGGCGCAATGTTGAACAGGGAGAAATGCCTTGGCGGCAACGCCGCCGCCAGCCGCCCGAGTCCGCCAATCTTGTACAACGTCACAGGAATCGTGACCGCGATCAGCCCGAAGAGCAGGATAATCCACTGGATCGTGTCGGTGTAGATCACGGCCTTCAGTCCGCCAATCACGGTGTAGGCGACGGTGACCATCGCAATCACCAGCAGCGCGAATAGAATCGGTTCCATGCCGAAGGGATTGCGCGGAAGAATGGTGATGGACGCGAGTTTGGCCCCGGCCAGCATTTGGGCTCCGGTGAATCCCAGGTAACCGACGCCGGAAATCAAAGCGGCCAGCATGGCCACCCTGTCATTGTACCGATACCGCAGGAAATCCGGATAGGTCATCATGCCGTGTTCGGCATCCACACGCTTGATGCGCGGAATGATCAGCACCGCCGAGAGCCACGCCCCCACCAGACCCGTGAACAGCAGCCATCTTCCCGCCAACCCCATCGTGAAACCGACGCCACCCAGGCCGATGGAGAACCCCCCCCCCACATCGGTCGCCACAATGGAAAGCCCCACATGGTGTGCCTTGACCGAGCGGTTGCCGACGTAGTAGTCCTCGGTGCTCGTGTTCCGCCGAAAATGGTACACGCCCACGCCAAGCACCACGGCCATGTAGACCGCAAGAATGGCATAATCCAGTACGCTCATAAGCCGGGTTCCCGCCGTCAGTCCCTGCGGGATATGCGGTCATTTTCCGCTGGAACAAGCGACACCGTGTCGTCATCGTCCGCGAGGAGTTTCTCGATGCCGACCGCGTTGTGCTCATCCGCGTCGGCCAGGCTCAGTTGCAGGTCGCACTTTGCACAGTTTCGGTCGCAGAAGACCGATTCATACTTGTCCGGCTCCCGGTAGGTGGTGATGACGCCCTCATAATTGCGCAGCACCACCTTGTTCGTCGACCAGGAAATCAGGTAGTTCGGCATCACCGGGATCTTGCCGCCGCCACCCGGCGCGTCAATTACGTAGGTCGGCACGCAAAAACCGCTGGTGTGGCCGATCAGACACTCCATGATTTCGATCCCCTTCCCGACCGGGGTGCGAAAGTGCGACAACCCCTCTGACAAGTCGCACTGGTACAGGTAGTACGGGCGCACCCGGTTTGCGACCAACTTTTGCACCAGTGCCCGCATGATGCGGGGACAGTCGTTCACGCCCGCCAGCAGAACCGACTGGTTTCCCAGAGGGATCCCGGCATCGGCGAGTTTGGCCAGGGCAGCACGGGCGGACTTGGTCAACTCCCGGGGATGATTAAAATGGGTGTTGATCCACAGGGGGTGATGTTTCTTGAGCATGTTGACGAGGTCGTCCGTAATCCGGTACGGGAGCACCACGGGTGTGCGTGTGCCGATGCGGATAACCTCTACGTGGTCAATGGCCCGCAGCTGGGTCAGAATCCAGTCCAAGCGCTGGTCCGACAGCATGAAGGGGTCGCCGCCGCTCAGCAGCACATCCCGAACTTGGGGGGTGTTCCTGATGTATTCAATGCCCGCCGCGATGTCATGGTGCCCTGCGCACGAATCCAGGTCGCCCACCTTGCGCTTTCGCGTGCAGTGGCGGCAGTACATGGCGCACTGCGTGCTCACCAGCAGCAGCACCCGGTCCGGATACCGGTGCGTCAGTCCCGGAACCGGACTGTCCTTGTCCTCGTGAAGGGGGTCCGCCATGTCGCACGGATGCACCTCCAATTCCAGGGGCGACGGGACCGCCTGCCGGTAAACGGGGTCATTCTCATAGTCCTTCGTGTCAATCAGCGACAGATAGTAGGGCGTCACCGACATCGGGAACTTCGCAATGGTGCGTGCGAAATCCTCGCGCTGCCGTTCGCTGAGCCGGATGCCCGTCTGCCTTTCAAAGCCCTCCAGGTCGCGCACGCAGTGGCGCATCTGCCAGTGCCAGTCGCGCCACAGCGACGGTGCGACCAGTTCATGTTGCGGTTTCACGGAGTATTGTTTCGGGGGAACCGGAGTCATTTTCCATCCTCCTTATCTTCTTGTCGCCGCCGGGTTGCCGGAAGCGGCGGGTTTCTCTTCCATCAGTTCAATGAGGCGCTCCAGAGACAGGGCTATTGCCGCCTGCTCCAATTCGGGCAGTTTGCGAAGCGCCTCGTACAACCCACCCCTCACAACCGACGGCGCATTGGCCGTCAGTTCCCGACCGGTTTCGGTCATTTCAATGTACACCTTTCTGTTGTCAATCGGGCTGCGGGTGCGCTTCACCCAGCCCTTGGCCTCCAGTCTGTCCACAATGCCGTTGACGGTGCTCAGGCTCAAATGGACCCGGTTGGCCAGCACCGTCAGCATCATTGATTCCTCGTTGAGCAGTTCGTGCAGGCAAAGGATCTGCGGCACTGTAACTTGGTGTTGGATATAGAGGCGACGCGAACGCACATCATTGGCGCGCATCATTCTTCTTAACGAATCCAGCACACGTTCGGTGTACAGGTACGTGCCAGCGTCACCTGCCGCGTTACCCGTCTCTGACATTGGACCCGCAGGACCTTCTTGCATAAACGCTCCTTTCTACAGTAATATTTCGTATACGAAACATTACTGTAGAAAGTGTACCAGAGTTCTCCGGCAGTGTCAAGTCAAAATACGGCAAGACGCAACTGTTTAGCCGATTGGCGTGGGCTGCCTCATTCTGCTCTATTGCGCCTGCACTTAACCTTGCTCGAAATTAGCCATTAGTCACGTGATTTCAACGATTCCAAACTAGAGCAAAGGCAAGAGCAAGAACATAACCTTCGCGTCAGTCGGCCAAAGTGTTACTGGCAAAAGTGTTACGACAAGACACATCGGACAATGGCGGAAGGCCCGCCCCCGGTAATTAGGCCCGCATGCCAAGCCAGCCGGGCATCCGCTTGAGTGTGCCGTACGCGTCTTGGCGGAGCCGGTGTCCATGCCGGGGACGCCATAACAACGGCACCCATTCAGTTATTGGCGAAGAAAATGGCCGCACCGTGAGCCACCGCCCATGCCGCAGCGGTGCTGCAAATGAGAAAGACCGCATAAGAGCGCCAGTGGGACAGTGTGGCCCGTTCTCCGGCCGCTGTTTTCCCGCCGTACCTGTTTATGTCCACATGGCGGGCGGCAAGCACCAGCGGCACGGTCATCCAGTAGATGATGTCCGCGCGAGAGAACTGGGCCTGTCCCTTTGCGATGGTGAAAGCGCAAAGCACCAGGATCATGTTGCCCAGAAGCATCCAGAATGCGCGCAGGAACACCGCAAGCGCGCCGTTGGCGGAAGGGCTGGAAAGGGCGGGTGTCTGGTCGGTCATCGCATGTCTCCTCAATTTTCATTGAAGAGGATGGCGGCCCGACCATCCACGATGTCCTTCGCCTGCGATGCAGGCGAACCCATTTCACTGACTCACATCTGATTCGGGTGGTTTCACCCGTCATGGTAACAGTTGGCGCGGCGCGTTTATTTGAAGAACAGTACAGAGAGGAGGACGAACACCGGAATGAGCACCACGGCGCTGTAGCCCATGTACCCGAAGAAGCTCGGCATGGCCACCCCCCGGCGTTCGGCAATGCTCTTTACCAGGAAATTGGGGCCGTTTCCAATGTAGGTGCAGGCGCCCATGAACACGGCTCCGGCAGAAATGGCCAGGAGCGTGCGCGCCGGGATCTGTCCGGTGGCGGTGGCAACACCCTTCAGCATTTCCCCACCGTTCGCGGGAAGGGTCCCGGCCAGTTCAAAGAACACGACATAGGTGGGCGCATTGTCAAGGAAACCCGAGAGGAGCCCCGTGGCCCAGAAAAACTGCATCGGCGATTCCATGCCCAGTGCCGCGCCGTTGGCCCGAAGGATCTCAACGGGGACTTGCAGGGTGACGAAGATGCCCAAGAACAGGCACGCCACCTCCGAGATCGGGGCGAAATGGAACTCGTTGTCCAGATGAACCGTGCGTGGAGTGCGGAAATACGACAGTCCCGCCAGCGCGAGCAGGATCAACTCGCGCAGATAGAGGTCCGGAACGATACATGACGTTCCCGGAAGCGGCTGTCCCGGGACCAGCACGGCCACGGCAAGAACAACCGCGGCAAGAAGGAAGAAATTGAACCAGCCTTCGAGTCTCATGGGGACTTTGCGCCTCTCATCGAGCGCAATGTCCCGCCCGGCCTCCTTGCTGTGCATGATCACATCGATTGCCAGGTAGACGGCAAGCACGATGACCACGGCAATGGCCCATATCAGGGACAGGTGAAGCGTCCACAGAAACGGAACGCCGCGAAGATATCCAAGAAACAGGGGCGGGTCGCCGATGGGCAGAAGCGCGCCGCCGATGTTGCTCACAAGGAAGATGAAGAAGATGACGGTGTGTGTGACATGGCGCCGTTCGGAATTGATCTGCAGCAGGGGACGGATCAGCAGCATCGAGGCCCCGGTGGTGCCGATAATGTTGGCCAGCACCGCGCCAAGAAGGAGAATCCCCGCATTGGTGACCGGATGTGCCGGAATATCCCCGCTCAACCGTATTCCCCCGCTGATCGTGTAGAGGGAGAAAAGCAGCACCATAAAGGGGACATAGTCGGCGACAATGGAATGGTACAGAAGCCCGGCCACCGCGGACGCGCCGTTGGGGGTTTCCGGCCGCAGGAAATAGTAGGCGCAGACCACAAGGGCAAGAAGCACGGAAACGGCGAGCTTGTTTCTGTTGAATTCCCACCAGTGCGACCATTTCGGAACAAGCGGCACAACGGCGATGGCAAGCAGCAGCAGAACAAACGGCCAGCACCAGAACAGGCCGGGAGCGTCTGCCGATACGGGTGAATGCGCAACGGCGCCGCCGACAGCCCCCGGAAGGACAACCTGAGCCATGCATCTTCTCCGAAGTTGGAAGACGCGGCAGCATGGCGGCCCGACCATCCTGAACAACCTCCGGCCGCAGAAGCGACCGGACCCTTAATCCTTGAAGCATATCATCAACGCCCCGTTCCCTCAAGAATTTGCCCATCAATCGTCGAGGCTCTTCTTGGAAGCGGGTTCTTGGAAGCAGGGTTTGAGCTTCTGCGGTGCCTTGCCTATAATCGGGGGTGAGTTGTGCGTCCGTCGGTTGAATTCGGGCGCAAACCACGAAAGGAAGCGTTGTGAGCATGAGACGGTTTGCCGCGCAAGCGGGTGTTGCGGCCTTTGTCCTGGCCGTGCTGATGCTGGTGCCCGGATGTCCGGTCCAGGCGTTTCAGGTTTTTTTCATGAACGACGGGGAATACCCGGTGGTGTCCGTGCTCATCACCCCCGCGGACAATGATGACTGGGGGGACAACCTGCTCGGCGCCCCTGTTCCGGCCGGGCAGTCCGTCACACTCCCCTGGAAGTTCACCAAGGGTGCTGTGTACGACGTTGCAGTGGTGTTCGACGCCGCGCCTGAATCCGCCGAGGGCAATTTGGTTCCCCTGTTCACGCAAATGGACACCTCGGGCCTCAATTCGGATTATGTGACCCTGTGGGCGGATTACCGGCGCGACGGTGCACACGGTGTGGGCTACAGCTACGGGTTGCCAGAATAGACTTTGTGGCCGCGCCTTCCGGTGCGCAGCAGGCCGCAAAGCGTGTCCGCGCGCCGAAGGCCTCCCCTTAAGGCCGGGCGGCAAGCGCAGGGACGCCGGGCAGTGATTCGACAAACACCCTCGCCCTGCGTGCTATGGGTGCAGATATGCTGGGTTGTCGCCGACTGTGAGATTACCCCCGTACCATTCGCCCTGGGGCGCACCGTAGATTTGCACAGGAAACACTTCGTCCCAGACATAGGGCTGGCCGCTAGAGCTGTCAAAACTCAGACTTAAAACGCGTAGACCGCCGCTGCGCATGCTCCGCGCCTTTAGAGCGTGCTCTCCGGCCCGTAGTTTGTGGAATTCTGAGAAGCTTCCGTAGTAACTCTGGTAATGGTCGGACCATTCATTGCCATAGATGACTTTGATCAGACTTCCGTTCAGGTACACCGTTGCCAAGTCCTTGCCTTGTGCAAGTACGTCCCCCGTGGCGGAGGCCGATACCCTTACCGTCCACCGATCCGCATGGAAGGGCAGACTGTCATAACCATCCGGCCAGACGGGCCGAACTCTCACCCAGGATGACTGAATGTTGGCGGGGGGGTAGACCAGCAACTCCCCGTCGTTCACATAGAGCACCCGGCCTTGGCCATACTCGGTGTTGCCCCGCCGGAAGGCGGAGGACAATACCACAGGCTCAGGGTCTTGCACTCCTGCCGGGTACGAGTAAAACTCGATGACTGTATCGGGCGTAAGCCCCAAGCCGCGCATGCGCAGGGGAGTCCCAAAAGCGCCGCGGTTGGGCGTGACGGAAAGCAGGGCGGAATGCCGCTGCTCGAGCCTCTCCCAAGTCGCTGAGCCCCCGTTGTTCTCAACTTTGACAGAACCGGAACACGACGCCACGGCGCCACAAAAGGCGGCGGGAGCCTCAACAGTCATCTCGGTCCCCGTCGCATTGACGGATCTTACGGTCAGTTCATGCCAATCCTGCCGCCAGGGAAACTCGGGGTCCATACCCGCGTAAACATAGACCTGGGGCCGCTTTTCACTGGAAAGCCAGCCGGCGGGCACGGGGCTGAATCCTTTCCCGCGGACGGTCCACGTTTGCGTAGTCGGCGACGAAATAAAGAAGGGCGGGTCAACTGACGTGATGGCGAGATCAAAGTCCACGTTGAACACGAATTCGGACGGCGTAAGGGCCAGGTCTATCATCAGCCCGCCGAGCCCGCCGACGAGGTTCGCGGTGTCAAGAATGTCCATGGCGGCCTTCGCCTGTCCCACAAAGGGAACCAGCCGCGCGGAGACTTTCTCCGCCACGCGTTTTGCGAACTCCTCGCCCATGCCGTACCCCAGCTTCTTTCCCAGTGCGTCAAGAAACTTCTCGCGCACCTTGGCGTCCACAAGCACGTTGTAGAAAAGGCTCCGGAACGCCCCCTTCACATCATTCATTTCCAGACGCTTGTTGAATTCGTTTATCGCACCGGGGGTCACCGAAAGCAAGATTTCGGCCAGATCCCGTCCCTTAATTTTCTTGCCTGCCAAAGGGGTAACGACGGGAACCAGAAACTGATCCACGGCCGTGCGAAGACGGAGATTGTAGACGGCGGTATTGTTCAGGCTGGGATACCCGTCAATTCCCGGAGTGGTCACTTGCACAGTACAGTCGCGTCCCCGGGGTTGGTCATAGTCGTGCTGGTTCGAGATGGAGAGGATGCCCCACCCCTGGGGGCCGACCAGATCCTTGTGGAAGTAGCTGTCAATATGCGGCTGCAGCACCCTGCTCCCGCCGGCCCCCGGCTGGCGGATTTGGGCACTGACATAGAACTGTGTGTCGTTGAGCAGAGAGATGTTGCCCGTCTTCTCGTCGAGAGCCAGTTCCACGCCGAACAGTTCATCCGGCGTGATGGTGGCGGTAAGGCCTTTCTCCACCCCCTCTGCAAAAGGCCCCTTCGCCGAACGGCGCTTCACGAGTCCCGCCGCAGCCATCGAGGCCTGTGCCGCACTGTAGGCGGTAACACTTTGCGCAAAGAAAGAGTCGCCGGGATGGTTCAGGAAAGCCGGGTCGGCGGCCAACCCTCCGGCGATGGCGCCGCCGAGGGTTTGCACCTCGGGCAGCGTGTCCAGCAACATTCGGACCTCATCCAAAGCATCAATACCCGCCTGCTCCGCGGCGGCGGTTCCGTTGAACACCATCGCCGTCGCCGTGGTCCAAGCATTCATCATGACCGCGGTGTCCCCGGGAAGCACAAGGGTCTGCAATCCCGGCAGGAGTCCGCCGTCCGCAGTCTCGATAAGCGCGTCCAGCGTGACCGGACCGGTGCTGTCGAGATTCACCGTGAAGCGGCCCGCACCGTCTGTTCGCACCTCGCGAACGCCGTCCGGCACAAGAAGCAGGGACTGCGCCCCAAAAGTGCATCCGGGCGGCAGGCTGACCGTTCCTTCCAAAAGCCGCCCCACTTCGACCTCCAAAGAATTGCTTTTCCCCGCCGCTGTTGCCACGGTCAACCCGCCGGTCCGTGCCTGCGCGGGCACCGCCACTTCCAGCCAGGTGTCGCCGGACACGGAAGGCGCCACCGTGGCGCCGTCGAAACGGACCTCCGCTCCAGCGAGATGCTGGCCGTGCAGCGTGATTGTCTCGCCACACTGGAGGAAGAAGCCCTCCGGTGTGTCCGGCTGATACAGGCCGGGCTGGCCGGATCTGAGCACACGGATATCTACCGCGTTGGATTTTACCCCGTTTGCGGCCACGGAAACGCGTCCGCCAGCACCGGCGGGCACCCGAACGGTGATCAGTCCAGGAGTCATCGCCTGGGGGGAGACATTCTGCGGACGGTCCGTCCCCTCGAACAGAACCAGCGTGTTTCCCCAGAGGAAGCCCGATCCGGCTATTTGGAGCAGCTCGCCCCCATAGACGGAGGATGGCATGACACCCGCCGCCACTTCAGAGCGCACGTCCGTGACAAACAGCCTGCCCGCAGAAGTCATATCCGTGGACACCAGCGGGACAAGCCGTTCGGGATCGTTCACATCAAGCAGCCCGTCCCCATCGTCGTCCACATCGGCGAAGTCCGGCGCGCCGTCCAAGTCCGTGTCCATGGGCCATAGCGGATCCAGGCCGGCCTCGTCCCGGTCCGAAATACCGTTTCCGTCCGCGTCAAGGTCGGCAAAGGCGGGCGTTCCATCGTCATCGCGGTCCGCCGTTCCCTCAACACGGTCCGGAATCCAGTCGCCGTCGCTGTCCGGGTCGAGCCAGTTGGGAAGTCCATCGCCGTCCAAGTCAAAGCCGTACAGACTTCTACCATTCCCGTCCCGGAGATAGTATCCGGACTCAGCGGCGTCAGGCACGCCATCCCCGTCGGAGTCGCCCGATAAAGGATTCATGCCAAAGGCGGTCTCAATTTCATCATCAAGCCCGTCCCGGTCGAAGTCGTTCACGCAAAGCAGTCGGTAATGAACCGGTTCCGACGCCCCCGGCCGTAAACAAACGCGTACAAAAGCGGCCTGTCCAACCTGCAGCGCATACGCCGAGGCGTGCAGAATGCCGCACTCCGGATTGACGTTCAGGCTATTTGGGCTGATGGGTTCTCCGTCACCGTCGAGCAGCTCAATCTCAACGGCATCTCCTGCTTCCATCTCAAGTATGGAAAGAAACCATTCTTTCGTGGAGGCAATCTTAAAGTGCTGGCACGCCCCTCCGCTGATTTCCCCGGTGACCGCAAACGGTGGCTGTTCGGCGATGAGTTGGGCGGTATCCGGGTTCTCGCCGACGCCGGATTCCGCAACGACAGGCAGGTCTGAACGGTCTGCATTCAGGGGATTCCAGTCATCAACATCGAGCACGCCGTCGCCGTCCTCGTCTTGCCGGGCGTAATTTCCCGTGCCGTCACCCGCCGAATCGATCCATTCACACGGGTCGTCTGGAAAGGCGTCCGCGCCGTTCAGGACTCCGTCGCCGTCCCTGTCGTCATCTGCGGGGCCTGGAATGCCGTCGCCGTCGAAATCCACCGTTACCAGGACCGTGTCGCTGTCGGCGCCGCCAAAACCATCCGAGACCGTCACTTGCAGTTCGTAAACCCCTTCGGTTCTCGCGCGGAACGCCACTGCAGGCCCGCCGATATTGTTCCACTCAGGGACAGCGCCTGCCGGGCCAGACAGCAGCACCCAGGCAGACTGGAGCGGGTCGCCGTTCGGGTCGTGGGATGCACCCGCACTGAGGACAACCCACCGGTCAAGGGGAACACTGATATCAGGTCCCGCGTTGGCGACGGGAGGCTCGTTTGCGGTAATGGTGACGGTCACGCTATCCGGAGCGCTCCATTCAATCCCGTTAAATACCCAAAGGTAATACGTGTAAACACCCGTTCGGTCTGAGGGGATGGAGGGGGATGCCGAGAGGGGGGTATCGGGCACGGGCGTTTCGCTCGTGGCGCACCCCCAGAAATAAGACAGCGCGCGGTCCCTGGGGTCGCTACTCTTGGTTCCGTCCAGTCTAATCGGGCCGCCAGTTTTGGCGTAGGGCTGGTCAATCCCGGCATTGGCCGTCGGCGTATCCTGGTTGAGCCCCGCTATGAGGCCGCGACCGTTCTCGCCGTCCAAGACCAGGCTGGCTTCGCGCAGCCCGTCGAGCGCCCGCCGCAGCCTTCCCTGCGCCGCCGCGATGGCCGCATGACCGGCCGGAGCGCCTTTGGGAAGCTGGGGAAAGAGATGGTCCAGAAGTTCCTTGAGTTGAAGTTGCAGGGGGAAGAGATTCAGGCCGTGCGGGGTGTTGTTGACCACCGCATCGAGCAGGGCGAGGGTTGTTCCCCGCTCCGGCGTGCCGTCAAGGCTTGCAGCCAGCGCGTCCACGGCCTCCCGGAAGGTGTTGCCTGCGGCCATGCCAAGTTCACAGACCGCCCACAGCCGTTCATTGCGCAGGCGAAGAATCTCATAGCCGGGCTGCATGATGTCCTGGTCGTCCGGCCCTGTCTCGCGGACACCGCCAGAAAGGAGAACGGCTTCCCGTGCCGCAAAGTAAGTGTTCCAGTTGGCGGGCGAACCCTTCGCCACGGCAAGCCGGTACTTGGCCGCCACCAAGGTTGTCGCGGGGTTGACGAAAATGTTGCCGTCGCTACTGTCCAAGTACAGTTCCAGAAAGCGGCCGTCGAAAGAAGGGTCGGAGGTGTCGAGTGTCTCATCCAGGGTGTCGCGGCTTTCGGAGCCTCCCGCGACGGTGAGAATGTCTCCCCGATGGGCCTGATCCACGGTAAGTTCAAAACGGCCCAGACGGCCCGGCGTCGCCGAGGTGGTTGCAACCAAGACGTCCCCATTGTAGACCGCCGCACCAGCCACATACCCCTTCTGGGCGAGACCCAGATACAGCACCGGTTCCGCCGTGACGAGAACGTCGGCGTTCCCGCCGTTTGAGGTGACATGAATAACTCCCTCGTAAGCGGCCTTGGCCGCCGACAGGGGACGGCGGATCTTCACCCACATCTGCACCGGCGGGTCACCCGCGGCAAGGGTGCCGGAAGCCGTGTTTTCTCCGGAGCGCGCGTTGTAAAACTCCAGCCAGGGAACCGTGTTTTCCACGGTGTACCGCAACTCGGACCCCTCCGGCCCGGCATTGGAAACCTCAAATATCCGTTCCCCGCTTTCCCGACCATAGTCAATGTTCCCTGTGGAAACGGCAAGCACGGCGGAAGGCGCCACGGTGACAGGCAGGGCTTTGTTTCCCCCGTTGGAGGTGATCTCAATAATCGCGCCGTCTTTCGAAGCGTTCATGCGCGCGCGGTCCAGCGTTACTGTCACAAACACCGCAGGGTCGGACACCGCCCTCACGCCCTCCGCGGGATTCAACGAGAGCCAGTCCACCGAGGCGGCAATGGAAAACGAAAGCGCCGTTTCCCCGGTTCCCGCATTTCTTACGGCAATGGTCCGGGGCGTGTCCGTTGCATCAAACGCGACCACTTCCGGCGTGACCGCAAGCACGGGCGTCTTCGCCGGGCAGCCGCACAGGACCGGCAGGCACAAGGACAGGACCACAAGTTGCTTCCTGGTGGGATTCATTGTCAACATCTCCGCAGGGGCGGTCTTTTGCTCCAGCCCCGCATTGCAAAAAAATGTCGCGACAGCCATGGGTCAGGACATGATTCTTGTGTGCGCGAGTTCACAAGGCAAGTGCGACTGTTGTCGTTCCGCCGTGGATGCGTCGCCGAGGGTTCCCGGACACGGGAAATGGCGGACGCACACTGCCGCGTCGAGAAGCGCGAACGCAGTGAGTCTGTTTCTGTTAAATTCCCGCCAGCGGGCCATACCGGAGCAAGGAGAAAGATGGCGGGGCCGGGCAACAGACGGACAAACCGCCGACGCCAAGGCAGGCCAGGAATGCCGGAGGACTTGGAAGAACACGCAAATATGCCATTGCGCGCAGGGATAGGCGCGGACTGGGCCATGCCTTTCTCCGAAACTGGAGAACACGTCAGCATGGCGGCCCGACCATACCACAAAGCCTCCGGTTGCGCGGGCAACCGAACCCTTAACACGTACTTTGTTGCCGCCAAGAACCATATCACGAACACTCCGGAATTTCAAGACGTTGACGCGTCCCGAAGGTGCCCCAAAATTGACTCTTGGCGGCTAAACCTGTATGACATAGGGGGTTGGCCGTCCAGGGGATTTGTGGCGGCCCCGCTGCACGGCACCGGTGCGCCCGGCTGCCCAAAGAAAGGCACGTGCGATGAACGGAAAAGAACTGCTGCTCAAGGCGATTCAGGGCCAGCACACCCCGCGCCCGGCTTGGGTGCCGTTTGTGGGCGTCCATGGCGGAAAGCTCCTGGGCGTGACCGCCACGGAATATCTCCAGTCGGCGGATCTGATTGTGCTGGGGCTGGAAAAGGCGCGCGAACTGTACCGTCCGGACGGTTTGCCGATAGTGTTCGATTTGCAGTTGGAGGCCGAGGTGCTGAACTGCAAACTGCACTGGGCAAACGAAGTGCCCCCCTCGGTGGTGTCTCATCCCCTGATGGGCGACGGGCGCATCAAGGATCTGCCCGAATTCGATGTCAGCCGTGGGCGCTTCCCGCTGGTGCGCGAGGCCACCCGCAGGCTGGCGGGCACGCTGGGCGGCGAAATCGGGCTGTACGGACTAATCACGGGGCCGTTCACGCTGGTGTCGCACCTGCGCGGTAGCGAGGTGTTTCTTGACATGCTTATGGCGCCGGACAAGGTGAAGGAGATGATGGCGTTCGCCACGCAGGTGGGCAAGAAGGCCGCCGAATTCTATCTGGAGAGCGGGTGCGGCATCATCGCGGTGGTGGACCCCATGACCAGCCAGATCTCGCCGCAGCACTTCGCCGAGTTTGTCACGCCGTACCTCAATGAACTGTTCTCGCATGTGAAGGTGCGGGGCGGCTTCTCCTCGCTGTTTGTGTGCGGCGATGCCACGCGCAACCTTGAGGTGATGTGCCGGACAAGCTGCGACAACGTGTCCGTGGACGAGAACATTCCGCTGGAACTGCTGTGCCACCTGGCGCGGCGGAACGGCAAATCGGCCGGCGGCAACCTCAAACTCACCACGGTGCTGCTGCTGGGCAAGCCCGCCGACGCCATGCTGGACGCCATCCGCTGCATAGACACGGGCGGCACCACGGGATTCATCCTCGCGCCCGGCTGCGACCTGCCCTACGGCACGCCGGAGGCCAACCTGCAGGCGGTCACCGCGATGGTGCACGACGAATACCAGCGCCAGGTGGCGCGCACGACGGTGACCGTTACGGACATGGGGCCCTTCGACGACATAAAACTGCCAAACTTCGCCCAGGAGAAGGCGGTCATCGTGGACTGCATCACGCTTGACTCCGCCGCCTGCGCGCCCTGCCTCTACACGCTCGATGCGGCCCTGCGCGCCGCGGAGCGGGCCGGTGTGGCGGTCGAGGTGCGCGAGCACAAGATCAAGAGCCGCGAGGGCATCGGCTACATGGCCAACATGGGCGTGAAAAACATCCCCGCCATCTGCATAGACGGCGAGCCCAAGTTCATCTCGATCATCCCCGACACCGACACCCTGGTAAAGGCCATTGCGGACAAGGCCCGGGAAATGGGGAAGACGTGATCCCCACCCGTACCGCAGGCGTCCCGCCTGCCCCGGCCGGCATGATCCCCCTCTGCCTGGTCACCGGTTTTCTTGGCAGCGGCAAGACCGCCCTGCTGCGCCACATCGCGCACCAGCACGCCAGACAGCGGCTGGTGTTCCTCGTCAATGAATTCAGCGCGGTGGACATTGACGGGCCCGTGCTCGAACAGGTTGCGCCTGGCCAGGTGCTCGGATTGCCCGGCGGCAGCATCTTCTGCGTGTGCCTCGTCACCGAATTCATCCGCGTGCTCAAGGAACTGCCCGAACGCTTCGGCGGGGAAATTGACGGGGTGGTGATCGAGGCAAGCGGCGTGGCCAATCCCAAGGTGGTCGCCCGCATGCTCGCCGAAACCCGGCTGGATGAGACCTACCGAATCGCCTCGGTGATTGCCGTGGCCGACCCGGGCACCTTCGGGACCCTGTTGCAGACACTCCCCAACCTCCGCGCGCAAATCGAAGCCAGCAACCACGTGCTGATCAACAAGAGCGACCTCTTCGCCGAGGAAACCCTGCGTGCAACCGAGCAGGCAGTACGCGAAATCAATCCCACCGCCACGGTCACCCGAACGCAATACGGCAAGATCAACCTTGTACCTGCCCCGAATCCCCCCTGTCTCGGCAAGACGTCCGAAACCTGCAACAGCAATTCGCATCACCGTCATCCCCGCGAAAGCGGGGATCCAGGATTCCCGCCAAAAGACCTGGATCCCCGTTTTCGCGGGGATGACGGCAAAGGGGGGCGTTGGGAAGATGTGATGGATGTCGCACAGACCTCTGTACTGGTTCTAGACATATTTGGCGACAATGCCCCGCGCGGCATCGAGGGCGAATACGCCCAATGCAGAGACCCCAACTTCGCCAAGGCCAGCGTGCGCTTCACCCATCCTGTGGAATTGCCGCGACTCCTCGCAGCATTGGAAAGCCTCGGGCCGGGTCTCTACCGGGCCAAGGGATTCGTGCCCACGCCGACGGGAGTATTCCAAGTGGACGTGTCGTCGAGTGGCGCACAGACCACACCCGTGTCCGAGTTCACAGGCACGACGGATTTCGCAATCATCACTTCCCCGCACACTGCGGAGCAGGCGGCGTCATTGCTCGCTGATATCCACGTCGGACGATATCGTTAAGCAGAACATTCTGTCTGTCAGTCCGCTATCGGTCCGTCGCGCACACGACCCGGAATCCCACGTTGAACACGCGCTGCCAGGGCGCGTAGTGCTGGCGGAACGCGCTGCGCGCGCGCTGCGGCCGGTCATACCAGGAGCCGCCGCGCACGGCGCGGTCTTCCTGTCCGGCCGTGTCGTTGCGCCCGTCATCCGTGCGCCAGGGATAGGGGCGGTAGCTGCTACGGGTCCATTCGGCCACGTTGCCGTGCATGTCGAATAAGCCCCACGGATTGGCGGCATAGGCGCCCACAGGCGCGCTGACCCGATGTCCGTCGTTCACAGATTCAATCACGGGCCGCCATGGATGTATCGCGCCAGCCGGCAGTTTCCAGGGATCGAACGTGTCGACTTTGAACAGCGAAAGATCGGCCAAATTAGCGGTGCTTGCGAAGTCGGCGTCGGAAT
>CALDSM010000253.1 GCA_937923585.1 uncultured bacterium | reverse complement strand
CCAAGAAGATTACCTTCTTGAGCGACAGTTCTTTCGCGCCGCTCTATCAGGCCCGGCTTGCGCGGGCCTATCTGGGCGCGACAAACCCGGAGCATTTCGTCGGCCTGGACCGGTCAGTCACGGAACCCAAGCCGCATGATGATACCGACATGGACGGTTATCTCCCCCATGAGTATGGCGGGCCGCTGCACTTGGTGAATGTGACCCTGAATGAAACCATCACAGCCAACAACACGGAGCACCGCGACCGTAAAGGCGTCGGACTGTGTCGCGGCCCCGCCGGAGTGAGCGTTGGTGTCAGGCATCACGCCCTGTTTCAGAAGGGCACTGATTCAGGGCAGGTATTGGAAGGCATTCATGCCGGCAACGACCAGTTTCAAGTCTTTCCTGCGCGCCACATCGACTGCGAATCGATGAAGCTCGGACGCTGGGTAGCCCTGTCGGGCGCGGCCATCTCCACCGGCCTCGGCGCCAACAACTCGCTCGGCATGAGCCTGCTTTTCGGCATCAGCAATATGCGTCTGGGCCACTGGTGGAATAGCGGGGTCGAGCGCTTCAGCCCGCGCGACCTTTGTCAGAACCCCTTCGGCGTGTGGCGGGAATGGGTTTCAAGAATCGTCCTGCCGTTGCACACGTTCCTTCTCGACGAGTGGCTTGGCCGTTTCCACGGCACCGCAAGCCGATACTGGTACCTCAGCGACGGCGGGCACTATGAGAACACGGCGACATACGAGCTCATCCGGCGGCGCCTGCCCTACATAATCGTTTGCAATGACGGCTGTGACCCGAATTACCAATACGCTGATCTGGGCAATCTCGTGCGGAAGGCGAGGATGGATTTTGGCGCAGAAGTTGAAATCTTGTCGGAGAAGGACGACAGAGAGAGGTTTCTCGCGGAGCACAGACAAGCCCTGCGCCCCCGGAAGAAGGGTCCGGCGTCCCTCGTCTCCGACGATTTCGGCAGGCAAAAGGACATTAATCGCGAGACGCCAGCGTCCAAGAATGCGGATGACATTCAGCCGGCGCACGCGCTTCTGGCCCGAATTACATATGAGGACGGCTCCAAGAGCCTCATGATTGTGCTCAAACCCAGTCTGACCGGTGACGAACCTGCGGACATCAGGCAGTACGCCGAAGAGCACGCAAGCTTCCCGAATGAATCCACCGGCGATCAGGTGTTCGACGAGGCCCAATGGGAAAGCTACCGGGAACTGGGTTACCACGTGGCCAACAGAGTATTCGGTGACAAAGGCGCAATCTTGACATGACCCCGATACCAACCCGGTTTACGGGCTGTATGTGACCGGTATGCGTACAAGCACCGGGCGCGAGGGCTTCTTGAGGACTGGTGCGCCCTTGGGCATAATGGTTGCCTCGCGGGAAAATTCCCGCGAACACCGGTACCACGGCATGCACAGGGAGAATCAAGATGAAGAAGTTCATGGCGCTGCTTAGCGGGAGTATCGTCCTGTTTTCAATGACGGCCTATTCCGCGGCGGATGAAGTGACCATTGATGCATCCAAGACGGATGAGCCCATCTCCCCCTATATTTATGGCCAGTTCATTGAGCATCTGGGCCGGTGCATTTATGGCGGCATCTGGGCGGAGATGCTGGAGGACCGGAAGTTCTTCTTTCCCATTGACGGCAAGAAGCCGGGCTGGGACATGAAGAAGGGGAAGAAGACTTCCTACGAGGGTGAAGGGGTGCCCTTTGAGATTCTTGTCGCGTCGCCCTGGCAGCCCATTGGGCCGAAGAGTGCCGTGACGATGGACAAAAACGGTCCCTATGTGGGCGAGCATACGCCGGTTATCGCGCTGGACGGATCGGCCGAGGCGCGGGGCATCTATCATCCCCGGCTGGGCTTCGTGAAGGGGAAAGAGTACACCGGCTACATCGTGCTGAAGGCGGCGCCGGGCGTGAAAAAGGTGGATGTGGCGATCATCTGCGGCGACGGCAAGGATGCGCAGTCGGTGGTCACTCTTCCCGCGCTCCAAGACGCATACCAGAAACACCCGCTCGTGTTTACCGCGGGTGCCGACACGACCGATGGCCGACTGGCAATCCACTGTTACGGTTCGGGCAGCGTGTGGATTGGCACGGTGTCGCTGATGCCCGCGGACAACGTCGAGGGTTTCCGCACGGACACGCTGGCGCTGCTGCGCGAGCTGAACTCGCCCATCTACCGCTGGCCCGGCGGGAATTTCGTCAGCGGCTATGACTGGCGTGACGGCGTGGGTGAGCGCGACCGGCGGCCGCCGCGCAAGAACCCCGCCTGGACCGGCATCGAGCACAACGATGTGGGCATCCACGAGTACATGCGCTTCTGCGAACTGGTGAACACGGAACCCTTCGTGTCGCTCAACACGGGTCTGGGCGACGCGGCTTCGGCGGCGGCGGAGGTGCAGTACATCATCGGCGCGGCGGACACGCCCGAGGGCGGGCGGCGCGCAGCCAACGGCCGCCCCGAAGCGTGGAAGCCGGGCTGGTGGGCCGTGGGCAATGAGATGTACGGAGACTGGCAGCTGGGACACATGCCGCTGGAGGAGTACGTGAAGAAGCACAATGCCGTGGTGGAGGCCATCCGGCAGGTGCTGCCCGACGCGAAATGCGTCGGCGTGGGTGCGGCGGGGCCGTGGAGCAAGGCGATGCTGACCCAGTGCGCGGGGCACATGGACCTGCTCAGCGAGCACCTCTACTGGCAGCGCAAGGACGACGTGGCGCAGCATGTGGCGGTGCCGGTGGAGCAGATCCAGAAACTGGCCGACACCCACCGCGGCTACCGCGCCGAACTGCCGTCGCTGGCGGGAAAAGACATCCGCATTGCGCTGGACGAATGGAACTACTGGTACGGGCCGAACCTTTACGGTGAGATCGGTGTGCGCTACTTCATGCGCGATGCGCTGGGCACCGCCGCCGCGTTGCATACAATGTTCCGCAACAGCGACATCTTCTTCATGGCCAACTACGCGCAGACGGTCAACGTTATCGGCGCGATCAAGACCACCCAGAACGACGCATGGCTGGAAACCACCGGCCAGGTGCTGAAACTCTACCGGCAACAGTTCGGCCAGATTCCGATGACGGTGCAGAACGGTATAAAGGGGCTGGATATCGCCGCCGCGTGGACAACAGACCGCAAGGCGGTCACCCTGGGCATGATGAACGCCAAAGACAGAGCGGTGACGTTCGCGCTGAAACTCGAAGGCGCAGCGCTTCCGAAAACCGCGAAAGGGTGGATTATCCAGAACAGCGACTCGGAAGCGTTCAACGATGAGGTCCACCGCGACCGCGTGGCCATCCAGGAAACCTCCGCCGACCTTGCTTCGGGTTCCATCGCGTTGAAGCCGTACAGCATCACGTTGTTCCGTCTGGAGAATTGACAGGAGACCATCCTCATGGGCATGCCAATTCCGAAGTGGAGGGCACTTCTCGGACGAGAATAAGTTGAACATGGATGCGCAGGATGCACAGGACAAAAACAGGACACCGACCCCGCCTGTTCTATCCTGCATATCCTGTTCATCCATGTAGAAATGGATTTCACGCGATCTCCCATGACGTGCGGACTGAATGCTGCCGCCAATGAAGCTCTATTCCCGTGCGCCTCTTGGCGGTCCACAATTTGAAGGGTCCGCATTGCTCCGGCTAGACTCGTTGATATTCCGTGTGTTCAGACTTCAAAGGATCAGCGTATGGGCGGGGAAGTCTTCTTCTTAAGGGATAACGGGACCCTGGTCAGCATGCAGGAAACCGGGCACGAGAGAGAGGACCTGTTCCAGGAACTCTTGGCTTCGTATCCCGCTCTGCTGGCAGGGTCCCAGGTCAATCAACAGAATCCACGACGATGGCTGCTAATCGACAGGGAGATGGATGTCCCCGGTGAGGAGGGTGGAAATCGCCGTTGGAGTATCGACCACCTGTTTCTGGACCAGGACGGCATTCCTACGCTGGTCGAGGTCAAGCGAAGCACGGACACGCGAATTAGGCGCGAGGTGGTTGGACAGATGCTAGATTACGCGGCAAACGCGGTGGCTTATTGGCCCGTAGAGAAGCTTCAGGCCCGATTGGAGCGGTTGTGCGACGAAGAGGGGACCACCCCTTCCGACAAGATCGCCGCATGTCTTGGTGAAGAGTTGGACGAGTCCACCTTCTGGTCGAACGTGAAAACGAATTTGCAGGCTGGCCGCATTCGCATGGTCTTTGTGGCTGACATCATTCCGCCTGAATTGCAGCGTGTCGTCGAATTCCTGAACGGGCAGATGGACCCGGCAGAGGTGCTGGCCCTGGAAATCAGGCAGTATGTCGGAGAGGGCCACAAGACGCTTGTACCACGTGTCCTGGGACGGACCGTGGCCGCGGCGGCGCGCAAAGCCGTTCTGAAGGGCGAATTGCGGCAGTGGGATGAACTTTCGTTCTTAGAGGACCTCACTACCCGATGTGGTGAGGGTCAGGCCCAAGCGGCCCGAACCCTCTTGGACTGGGCCAAGCAGAGAAACCTTTCTCTGTGGTGGGGAAAAGGACAGACTGACGGCTCCTTTTACCCGGAAGTCAGAGCCGCAAATGAGTCGCGACGGACCTTCTCCGTATGGACCTATGGCCGCGTTGAGGTGCAATTCCAGCATATGAAGAGCCCGTTCGAGACAGCGGAACGACGACTCGATCTGCTGAATCGCCTGAACCAGGTTCCGGGAATCGTGTTGGAAGAATCCTCCGTTTCCAGGCGACCGACCTTTCCCCTGAGCGCCTTGTTGGACCCCGAAGCGCTGAAAAAGTTCTTGGCTGCATATGACTGGTGCATCAGTGAGGTGAGGCAGGCGCTTGTCGGTCAATAATCCGTTTTGCATACTTCCGCCGTTTCGTGGTAAATTTCCTGTTTCTCTCACTGGTCCATTCCAACGCCCCGCGACGCGGGGATGTTTCTTTTGGGGCCATGGGGGAAAGGCCATGCAAGGAGTTTGAACGTGCCGACGTACACCTATCGCTGCAAGAAATGCGGCCACGAGCACACTGAGTTTCACGCCATGTCAGCCTCTCCGCGGGTCCGCTGCGAGGTGTGCAAGGGCGTGTGCGAGAAGCAGATCGGCATCGGCGCGGGCATCATTTTCAAGGGCAGCGGTTTCTACGAAACCGACTACAAGAAGAAGAGCGGCGTGCCCGAGAGCGGCGGCGCGGCTGTCAAGGCAGCGGAAAAGGCTGGGGAAAAAGCGGCGGGCAAGGCACCGTCCGCGGACACCGCGGCCAAGAAGGAAAGCAAGGGCGGCAATACGTCGGGGTCCGGCAAGGACTGACGGCGCGCCGCATCGGCGAGGCTCCCATGAACACGGAACAGATCAAGGCGCTCAACAACGCACATGTCCTCAACACTTACGGCGAGCGGAAGCTCGCCATCGTGCGCGGCGAGGGCGCGCGCCTGTGGGACGCCGACGGGCGCGAATACCTCGACTTCTTTGCGGGCATTGCCGTGTGCAACCTGGGCCACTGCCACCCGAAAGTGACGGAGGCGATTTGCCGGCAGGCGTCCACGCTGGTGCATGTGTCGAACCTTTATTACATCGAGCCGCAGGTGCGGCTGGCCGAAATCCTCAGCAAGTGCAGCTTCGCCGACCGCTGGTTCTTCTGCAACGGCGGCGCCGAGGCGAATGAGGCGGCCATCAAGATTGCGCGCCGTTTCTGGGCCGAGCAGGGCACGCCGCGCCCCGGCGTGGTGTCGGCGGAGCAGTCATTCCACGGCCGCACCATCGCCACCATCACCGCCACGGGCCAGCCGAAATACCAGAAGGGCTTTGAGCCGCTGCTGCCGGGCGTGAAGCACGTGCCCTATGACGATCTCGCCGCGCTGGAGGCGGCGCTCACGCCGGAAGTCGGCCTGGTGATACTGGAGCCGATCCAGGGCGAGGGCGGCGTGCGCGTGCCGGGGCCGGGTTATCTGCGCGGCGTGCGGGAACTGTGCGACAAGACGGGTGCGCTGCTCGCTTTCGACGAGGTGCAGACGGGTCTCGGCCGCACGGGAACGCTGTTCGCCCACGAGCACGACGGCGTGACGCCCGACATTATGACGCTGGCCAAAGGCCTGGGCAACGGCGTGCCCATCGGCGCGATGGGCTGCACGGAGCGCGTGTCGGCGGGCTTTGCGCCCGGTTCGCACGCATGCACTTTCGGCGGCAACCCGCTGAGCAGCGCCGCCGCCGTGGCCACCATGGAGGTGCTGACGGAACCCGGTTTCATCGGCGCGGCCGCCGCCAAGGGCGAACGCCTGTTCGCCGCGCTGCGCGCGCTCGCCGCCAACCACCCGAAGGTGGTGGAAGTGCGCGGGCGCGGGCTCATGGCCGGCGTGGAGTGTACCGAGGCGGTGGCACCCGCTGTCAGCGCGCTGCTGGATGCGGGCATCATCTGCGGTCCAGCGGGACCCAATGTGATCCGGTTTCTGCCGCCGCTCATCGTTTCCGACGGCGAAATTGACCGCGCGGCCGGCACACTCGACCGCGTTCTGGGAGAACTGGGATGGTAAAGGACTTCATCAGCCTGGCCGATTTCACCGGCGACGAGATTCTGGCGTTCCTTGACCTGGCCGACAAGCTCAAGAAGATGGTGAAGGACGGCGCGCCGCATCCTCTGCTGCACGGCAAGACACTGGCGCTGATCTTCGAGAAGCCGAGCCTGCGCACGCGGCTCACCTTCCAGATCGGCATGTACCAGCTCGGCGGCAAGACGGTGCTCATAGACGACGTCCTGGGCCGCCGTGAGTCCGTTTCCGACATGGCGCACAACCTTGAACGCTGGGTGGACGGGATCATGGCGCGCACCTACCGCCACGAGCATGTGGTGGAGATGGCCCGCTGCGTGCATGTTCCCGTGATCAACGCGCTGACCGACCTGCTGCACCCCTGCCAGATTCTGGCCGACGTGCAGGCGCTGCGCGAGCACAAGGGCCATGACCTGGGCAGCCTCAAGGTCGCTTTCGTGGGCGACGGCAACAACGTGTTCAACTCGTGGGCCAATTTCGCGCGCCGCGTGCCGCTCAACCTGACGCTCGTGTGCCCGCCCGGCTACGAGGCCGACCCGGAAATCACCGCCTGCGCCAAGCGCGAGGCGAAGGGCGAGTTCACCGTCACGCACGACGTCGCATCGGGTGTGCGCGGTGCCGACGCAGTGTATACCGATGTGTGGGCGAGCATGGGCCAGGAGGACGAGGCCGCCGCGCGCGCCGAGATATTCGCCGACTACCAGGTCAACGCGAAGCTGATGTCGCTGGCCAAACGCGACGCGGTGTTCATGCACTGCCTGCCCGCGCACCGCGGCCAGGAAGTGACCGACGAGGTGATTGACAGCCCCCGGTCCATCGTCTTCGACGAGGCCGAGAACCGGCTGCACGCGCAGAAGGCCGTGCTCGCCACGCTGCTGCGCGGCGGCATGCAGAAGATCTAACCGCAAGGAACGCAAAGAGCGCAAAGAAAGAGGAACACGACATGAGCGCCAAGATTAAGAAGATTGTGCTGGCCTATTCGGGCGGACTGGACACGTCCATCATCCTGAAGTGGCTGCAGGAGGCCTACCAGGCCGAAGTGGTCGCCTACATCGCCGACGTGGGCCAGGGCGAGGAACTGGAGGAGGCGCGCGTCAAGGCGATCAAGACCGGCGCGGTAGAGGCCATCGTGGGCGACCTCAAGGAGGAGTTTGTCCGCGAGTTCGTGTTCGGCGCCATGCGGGCCAACGCGATCTATGAGGGCAGCTACCTGCTCGGCACCAGCGTTGCGCGGCCCATCATCGCCAAGGGCATGATCGAGGCGCTGCGCGCCACCGGCGCCGACGCGGTGTCACACGGCGCCACCGGCAAGGGCAACGACCAGGTGCGCTTCGAACTGACCGCCATGGCGATGGAGCCGGGCGTGCGCATCATTGCTCCCTGGCGCGACCCGCTCTGGACGCTTAACTCGCGCGAGAAGATGATCGCCTACGCGCAGGAGCACGGCATTCCCGTGCCCGTCACGAAGGCCAAGCCGTATTCGTCCGACCGCAACCTGCTGCACATCTCCTTCGAGGGCGGCATCCTTGAGGACCCGTGGAACGAGCCGCCCGAGGACATGTTCGTGCTCAGCGTGTCGCCCGAAAAGGCGCCCGACACGCCGACCTATGTGGAAGTCGAGTTTGAAAAGGGCACGCCCGTAGCCGTCAACGGCGAGAAGCTCGGCCCCGTGGCACTGCTGACCAAGCTCAACGCGCTTGGCGGCGCCAACGGCGTCGGCCGCGTGGACCTGGTCGAGAACCGCTTCGTGGGCATGAAATCGCGCGGCGTGTACGAGACCCCCGGCGGCACCATCCTCTACGCCGCGCACCGCGCCGTGGAGTCGCTCACGATGGACCGCGAGGTCATGCTCCAGCGCGACGAGCTTTCACCGAAGATTGCGCAGCTCATCTACAACGGCTTCTGGTACTCGCCCGAGATGGAGGCGCTCAAGGCCTTCGTGGACAAGAGCCAGGAGAACGTGACCGGTGTCGCGCGCATGAAGCTCTACAAGGGCAACTGCACGGTGGCCGGCCGCAAGGCCGAGAAGACCCTCTACGACACCATGATCAGCACCTTCGAGGAGGACGAGGGCGCCTACAACCAGGCCGACGCCACCGGCTTCATCCGGCTAAACGCCCTGCGCCTCCGCGTCCGCAACAAGGCGGGATTCTTCAAGGGCTGAGCCGCACACACACATTACGCGAAGATACCAGCACCCCCTGTGCCGTTGGCGCAGGGGGTGCTTCCACTTGGGGATACCATCGCAGAGGCCATGGAATTTCTTGGGGGTCATGCTATAATTGGGCGGAAAAGGAACAGAATCATGTCATTGCAGATAACGCCGGACAAAACCGCCTTGGAATCCTTCTGCAGGGCCAATCACATTGTCTGGATGGCCTTTTTCGGGTCGGTCACCACGGACCGCTTCACCGAAAACAGTGATGTTGACGTTCTGGTGGACTTTGATCCGGACCATGTGCCGGGACTCTTTTCCGTGGCCCGCATGGAAAGGGAACTGTCGGACATTCTGGGAAGGAAGGCCGACCTTCGCACCCCCGAGGACCTGAGCGATCTCTTTCGTGAGCGGGTGTTGAGGGAAGCGGTGGTTCAGTATGCTGCCTGAAGCGGAGCGGGTGCGGCTGCAACATATTCATATTATGAGCCTATCCCTGCTTCAAGTGCTTGCGTAGTGGCGCATAGTGCATCGGAAGATTTGTCATATACGATGTCAAGCGCTTCACCCCACCTAGTCAGCATCTTCTTCTCGCATATGCCAAGTTCGGAGAACGCCTTCTTCTTATCTGCATTTCGATGGCTCTTGCTATTACGTAATCTAGAAATGGCGAGCAAGACTGAGACCGGGGTTCTTGGGGCACTGTCCCTTCGGCGCGCTTCAATCTCTGAGCCGTGCCTAATCAGGTTCAGCCCCGAATCGCCAGCAATTATCGCCAACTGGACAAGTCGGTCTAAAAGCATCAGACGTCCGAGGCCTTTTAGCGCCTCTTCATCAGAACCAAGAGAAATGAGTGTCTGCCTGAGCAACTTCTCACGAAGGCTCTCCCCGACAATCTTGTAGAGGTCCACGCACCGTGCCAAGAATTCATCCTCACGCATGTTAATGGGTGCATGGCGTGTGATCGGTTCAATTATTTCATCCTCCCACCACCCATGACGATCAAGTGTGGCACGATCAAGACCTACCACATCATAGGAAGTCCGGGGGATTCCAAGCACGGAGGAAATTATTGCAGCCAAGACTTTACCCAAGTCAGCCATTCCATATACGATGAATTTTGCCCGCAATGCTATGTTGCGTTCGGCCCTAAGTCTTGCGAAATCCCGACCCGACGGCGACATAGCGCAATATTTGTGCCAAGTCTTGACCGTCTTAGGACCATTTCCCTCATAGAGCTTCTTCAGTTCGACCTGAATAAGATCGCGCCCGATTCTATCGCAACAACTTACACTCCATTGGGGATCGTAGTAAACGGCTCCACTTTCCGGACAGATCTTGAATCCAGGCCATCCCTCGTACTCCCCCAACACTGCGTCAGACACATAAACATATTCGCTCGCAGCCGGCAGATGATCTAATTGCATGCCCTTCCTGCCGTCCACAATCCCATATCCTGGCCAATTCAAGCGGCCATAGTCTTTGTCGATTGAAACCGGCGCCTTTCCAGGATCAAGAAGATGTCGATATCCCCATACTTGGGCCAAGACCGCTTCCGGGTCGTCATAAACCGTCCGCAAGTCCAGCATTCTACAGGGCACTCTTAGGTCTACGGCTCTACTTCTCGCCACAGTTGATGACAAGGAATCTGGGGTTCTGTCGATATTTCTGACGTAGTACGTCTGCAAGAGGCTCATATTGCGAACCGTCGCGTAGTCTTCCAGATATTCGCGTCTTATTGAGACCCGCGAGCCTTTGAGCAACTTAAAATGATATTCTGATGGCGGATCAGACTTGACCACTTCAAAGACGCGATTCCGTGGGTCATCCCACACAGTCTCGCCGTTATCGCAATGACGGGGCAAGAGGCCATAGGTCATCAGGAAGCCTTGGTCGGGCAGGAGCAGCCTCTTGCTACCGGCCTCCCAACTTACAACGAGCGGTTCAAAGTATTCTCTTTCCTCCGCACCGTGGATCCAGAACTCCGGTCTGTACTGAAATACCCCATCATCACAACATGGATATGGCCCGGTCGAATGCACAGTGTGTGCGAGACATCCGCGTCGAATGAGTAATTCAGGTATGCGTTTTGATGGAACTAGCGCAGTGTATAGCTGTTTGTCGCTACCGGGCCCCCAAGGCCCAGAAATCTCTGCCACTACCACGTGCTCATCGGAGAGGGGGTTCTCCTGCGAGAAGTTGGCAAGAGATGAAGGCCACCAATCGTCCGCGATTAGCAGAGATTTATCCTTCGTCATAGACTTATCCGCCTATTTATGTATTGTGCACAT
This sequence comes from uncultured bacterium, assembly GCA_937923585.1. Lineage (GTDB taxonomy): Bacteria > Hydrogenedentota > Hydrogenedentia > Hydrogenedentales > CAITNO01 > CAITNO01. The sequence goes on along the minus strand of CALDSM010000253.1, from coordinate 620 downwards.
ATGCTGAGACAATCCACAGTATCACTGCTTTGCCTTAGCGGTGTTTGCGCTTGAACGCCCTGACGTGATTGGCAACCCTACCGTCCCGTATTATGCGTAGTATTGTGTGAGGGTGCGGCTCGATATGGGTCGTCCCGCACCCTCAAACACAGAGATTTCACGATTAGGAAGCATTCGGGCTATTGTGTCCAGTTCTCCACCGCCAGTCCCTCCACCCGCCGAAACTCACGCTCGTTGTTGGTGACCAGCACCGCATTTTCGGCAAGGGCATGGGCGGCGATTAGCATGTCCATGGCACCGATGGTCTGACCGTCGCGCTCCAGGTCAGCGCGGATTCTTCCATAGGCGCCCGCGGCGGCGTCATCAAAAGCAAGGACTGTCAACGGCGCACAGAACTTGTCAAGGGCAATTCGGTTCTGGTCCGGGCGACTGCTCTTCTCAACGCCGTGTTTCAGTTCGGCGAGCACAATGGCGGAGATGCCCACTTCACCCCTGTTGCATCGTCTTAATCGATCAAAGATGAGCGTGGACCGCCCACGAATGATTTCAATGCAAATATTTGTGTCGAGCAAATAGCGGATCAAAAGGATTCTCTCTCCTTCTGAGCAGTTGACTGGCCG
>CALDSM010000252.1 GCA_937923585.1 uncultured bacterium | reverse complement strand
CCCTTCCGTCCCTCCGGCAAGGCAAATCACGTCACGTTGAACAGCGATCCCAGTGCCGCGAAGGACTTGGAGGCGGGGAACTCGGTGGGGTACTTCCTGAACTCGACATGCCCGTCCATGTAGAGCGTGTTGGCACCGCCGGGGATGTGGTTGAACTGGGCCTTCTCCGTGGTTGTGGCGGTCACCACGTCCCACATGACCGGCAGGCTGCTCTGCGCCATGGCCGACCCGCCGGCATTGTTGATGTCGGTGATCAGGAAGCGCTCCACACCCTCGCGCAGCCGGTTCACCGTCGCCCCGTCCCCGTTGCCGATGGAGGTTCCCTTGGGCTTGGCCATGCCCATGAACATGGCGTACATTCCGGGGTCGCTGAGGTCCTTGTCCAGAAGGCTGTCGTTGTCGGGGTTCTTGTCGCCCAGCGCGCCGTTGAACAGCGGCGGATAGCTGGAGATGCACGCCATAAGATAGGCCATCTGCGCGGAAACCAGTGCCTTGGGAAGACCAAAGGTGCCCACATCAAGAGACGGGTCCGCCTCCGAAACCTTGTCGAGGGCAAAGCCATAATAGAGGTAGCCCGCGTCCGGTTCCGACGGATAACCCTTGTACGGACAAATCTGGCCCGGCGCATCCTCCGCGATGCGGAGCGGGTTTCCCTCAAAATCGTCGGGGTCGGAGGGGCAAAGCAGAATCTTGAGGTCCGTCAGGTACTCCGGGTATACCGCCTTCATATAAGGCGCCAGGCTTGCCCGTGTCTGTCCGCCGGTGCAGGTGGCGGGCAGCGCCGCGCCCCAGGGCTGATCACCGTGGACGCGCGGGAATGCGCCCCCGGACTCGCCGGAATACATTTTGAAGATGATGCCCATCTGCTTGAGGTTGTTGGCGCAACTGGAGCGCCGGGCAGCCTCGCGGGCGCGCGCCAGCGCGGGCAGCAAAATGGCCGCCAGAATGCCGATGATGGCAATCACGACCAGCAGTTCTATTAGTGTGAAACCGCGACTTTTCAAGGTCATTTCCGAATCTCCCGTGGCTCCCTGCACGGCACCTCCGGACAGGCTTTCCATTGGGCCAAACAGCGGGGGGAACCGCCTCGTATTCTACACGTTTGCCGTGCGCTTCCGCCATACACACCGCACATCCCAAGGGACATACAACCGGCCTGCCGCGCGCGTCAGGGCATAGTCTCCACCTTGAAGATGGCATTACGATCGAATGTCGCCCAAACCCGGTAACTGTATTCTTCAATCCGCTCGAAATAGGCCGGTGTCAGGTTTCCGCACTCCTGGACCGCCTTGGCAATCCATTCAGCCACCTGACTCTCCGCCTCCGGATTCAACGACAGCCGTATCTTGCGGTTCCCATATTCGAAGACCGCGGCGGCGCGCGGCGTTTCGCATGCCGGAGCGTGGATAAGGTCCTGGGCGAAAGTGCTGCCAAGGGCCACCTGAAGCCCGTCTATCAGGCACGAGACAGGCGGTTTGCAGCCGGTTTCGACCGTCACGTTGACGGCGCGGGCGGGCGCTTCGAGGATCTCGCGGGCGCGCACACCCATTTTCGCGCCGATGACGTTGTAGATGCCGACGTGCTGGTGGATTTCATTGGTTAGGACTACCGCGGCCCATTCTTCCGGGCCGTACTTCTCCGGAATGCCCGCAGTCACCAGCGCGGCGGTCTCCGGCTGATAAGATGCCGCGTCGAGCGGCAGGGATTTCAGCAGGTGGTACACCCGCCCGCTTTTGAATGTGTATTCCGCCCTGCCATGCTCTTCAGCGTTGCCGGAAACGGCACATGCCGCGCCGAGTGCCGCCGCCAGTCCAAATGAAAAAGTTAGAAGCTTCATAGCCGCGTTTCCTCCATTCTCAGATTAGTACAACCCAAAGTGACTGCTTTCCAACAGTATCCCGCTGTCCTTCACAATCGGAAAGTCCCCGGGGAATTTCGTAAAGGTGGCGTGCCCGTCCATGTACAGCACGTTGCATCCGCCGGGGATGTGGTTGAACACGGCCCCGCCCGCGGTGGCCGCGCTGTTGGTGGGGTTGCCGAAAGTGTCCCACATCACGGGCACGGCGCTCTGCGCCTGAGAGGTGCTCCCGGCATTGTTGATGTCGGTTATCAGGAAACGCTCCACCCCTTCCCGGAGCTTGTATAGGATGTTTCCGCCGCCCGTGCCCAGGGCCTTGGTGCGGTCCACACTGGGAGGCCATGTCCCCTCATCCAGTGCTATGTCACCGGTGAAGTCTTTCTGCTTCATTGCGCCCACGCCGCCGCCAATCGTCACCTGCGCCAGCGGCGCGCGCGCCGCCATGCCGCCCCACACCCCATAGAACTCCGCGACATTGGTCATCATGTAGCCCTTGTATGCGTAGGATCGGCCCACCTGCGCGCAGAGGAAGTACTCCTCGGACACCTTGTCCCCGGCAGTGCGGGCGTCCAGCAACCATGAGTCAAAATTGCCTGTGTTGGGCAGTCGGCCCGCCACATAGGTGCCGCCGCCGTCAATACCCGCGTCGGAGGGGCACTTGGCGATGTTGAGATCGGTGAGATATTCGGGATAGATCGCCAGCGCGCGCGGCGCGCTGAACACGGTCATGCCGTTCATGAACATGTTGCCGAAAGGCGCGCAGGGTGGAAACGCCTGTCCCGGAGCCTCGTTGGCGTACATCTTGAAGGTTACGCCGAACTGCTTCAGGTTGTTTTGGCAGGACGAACGGCGTGCCGCCTCGCGCGCCCGGGCCAGGGCGGGCAGCAGGATCGCCGCCAGAATGCCGATGATGGCGATGACGACCAACAACTCAATCAGGGTAAAACCCGTCCTTCTTGGGTGACTCACTTTGAACTCCTTTCGGTTGGTATTACGAATTTAAAAAAAATAATACCACCTGGAATCCGTCTTTTCAACGCTATTCTTCAAGGGTGCTTTCCACGGCGGCCGGCGGCAAGACTTTGCGCTTTGATGAATGTGCCGCAAAGCGGTTACGATGCCGTCTTCCAGGACAAAGGGAGATTCTGCCATGCGATGGTCGGTTGCGGTTCTGATTGTGCTGTCAGCGGCGGCGACGGCCGAACAGTGTCCGAAAGTCGATGCGACAACCGTTCACGGCAAGACGCTGGCCGGTTACCAGGGCTGGTTTCGGTGTCCGGGGGACCCGCTGAACATCGGCTGGGTGCATTGGAGCCGGGACACGAGGCGCATTGCGCCGGAGACGCTGACTTTCGAGATGTGGCCGGACATGTCGGAATACGGGGAGCGGGAGCAGTGCCGGGCGGAGGGGTTTACCTATCCGGACGGGAAGCCGGCGACGCTGTACAGTTCGGACTGCCGCGAAGCGGTGCAGCGGCATTTTGCGTGGATGCAGGAGTACGGCATCCACGGCGCGTGGCTGCAGCGTTTTCTTGTGGACCTGCCGGAAGGCCCGGGCGGAGCGGTCATGTTCGATTCGACCCGGCGGGTAATGGAGCATGTGCGCGGGTCGGCAAAGGCGACGGGGCGGGTGTGGGCGGTGGCCTATGACATGGCCGCGATGCCGGCGGACAAGATCTTCGCGGCGATGACGAACGACTGGAAGCGGCTGGTGGATGAGGGGGTCACGGGTGACGACCGCTATCTGCATGAGAAGGGGCTGCCGGTGGTAATGGTGTGGGGCTTCTACCCGAGGCAGAACATCACGCCCGAACTGGCCAACCGCATCATTGATTTCTTCAAGGGCGACCCGAAGTACAAAGCGTTTTTGGCGGGCGGGTGCGAATGGGAGTGGCGCACGGAAACGACACCCGGCTGGCCGGAATTCCTGCGCCGCTTCGACCTGATCAGTCCGTGGAACGTGGGGAACTACGCCATTGACAAGGCCGGTGACAAGCACGCGGCCACGCACTACTGGAAGGCGGACATAGAAGAGGCAAAACGGACAGGGATGCTGTATCTGCCGGTGTTCTATCCGGGCTTCAGTTGGGACAATCTGAAGCGGCTCGCCCCGGGCAAGTCAATCATAGAGCGGCGGGGCGGACGATTCTATTGGGAACAGTTTTGCGCCGCGGCGGAAATGGGGCTGGACATGGGGTATCTGGCCATGTTTGACGAGGTGGACGAGGGCACGGCGATATTCAAAGTGACGAGTGCGCCGCCGGTGCAGGCGCATTTTGTCGGGTTGGAGGGGCTACCCAGCGACTGGTATCTGCGTTTGGCGGGAGAGGGGACGAAGATGCTGCTGCGGCAGCGGGAATTCACGGGGGACTTGCCGCTCCGTCCGTAGGCGCGGCCGGCGCGTGAAATACGCGGAAGACCTGGTCGGGGGCCTTTCCCCTGTTGTTGGGCGCTGTCTCGGCGCCTTCGTTGTCCTGGCGGTCCTCGCCGACGCTGTAGAGTGAATATCCCGAATCATCGCGGCGGAAGCGCAGGGGCTTGCCGTCGAAGGGGTCCATGGGTACCGCGGGAAGGAAGGCGGGCACAAGGTCCCGCAGTTGTTCCGGAACCGCGCCTCCGTGGGCAAGGCGGTACCGTTCGACGGCCACGGAAGCCTGCGCGGAGGCCAAGGTTGCCGCGTCGCGGGCAAAGGCCACCCCCACACGGGTCATCGCAGGCACAAAACTGTCCGTGAAACTGGGTATCCAGGACCGTTCAGCCTGGAGCCGGGGGTCCAGCGCCTCCATCATCGGCAGGGCCTCATGCAGAGGCCTTTGGCTGGCGGTGATCATATCCTCCATGGCCGACAGAAAGCGGCGGCGGTCGCCTGAGGCCGCGCCGGTGATGCGCACGAGACCGGACACGGCGGACACCCCCACGGGCCCAAGGCTTTGGACTTCCGGGATGCCGCCCAGGACTTGTTCCGGATTCTCAAAGGCGATCATGCCCAGCACCCGTTCGCCCGCAAGCGTGCGGGTGAGCGCGCCGGGGTCCTCTTCCGCCTTTAACGCCCCGGCCAGTGCGGCCAGTTCCTCCTCCGAAAATGCGGCAACGGCCACCATCCGCTTGACGGCGTCCAGGGTGATGCCGTGGCAGGCGATGCGCACCAGTTGTGAAATGAGAACGGGTTCCTGCCGTATCGAGTTGCCCACCGCCAGCGCGGCGGTGACGGCGTCCAGTGCGCGGCGGGTGTCCCCGTCCTCGGCGGCCACAAAGGCCTCTATCTGGAGAAGCCGCGCCGACTGCCGCAGCTTGCCCAGGTGCGAAAGCGGCATGTTGAAGCCCTTGCTGAAATCGAGCGGATAGCGGCTCTCGGTCCGGCCGGCCGCATCATGCAGCAGGCGCAGCGCCTCCGCATTGGCCTCCAGGTACGCCGCCATCTGCTGGTGCAGCGCCTCGGCAAGGGGCCCGCGTTTGGGAGTGTCGTTGTACTGCCGCATCATGTCGTCATACTGCGCGCGGGAAGTCGTCTTGTCCTGAATCTGAAAAGATTGCTGGTAGGTTTCCGCGGCGTTCTTTTCCTTCGGCGGCGCGGGGCAGGACTTTTCCAAGTCGGCGGGCGAAGCGGGAAAGCCCTTGGCGCGGATGGCCTGCATTTCCTGCTCCAGCACCGCCTGGCTGCGCCAGGCAATGCCGCCCAGCACGGCAGGCGCCACGACAAACACAGCCACACTGCCGACGATGAACCGGCGGCGCCAGCGCTGCCAGGGATAGACTCTCTTCTTTTCCCTTGTCATTTCTTCGTCCCCGATCATGATTTCCCAGAATCGTAACTGTCTAGCCGATTGACGTGGACCGCCTCATTCTTCTCTCTTGCGCTTGCTCCTAATCTTGCCCGAAATATGGCATGGGTCCCGCTATTCTCCCGATCCCCAAACTGGAGCAAGAGCAGGAGCAAGAAGAAAGCCTTCGCGCCAGCCGGCCAGAGTGTCACCTAAGAACACATCGGCCTCTCAAGGGTTCATCACTCAGAAATTCTCGCCGATTTCCCGTTCCAGAAGCAGCATGATGCCGCCCTTCCACGACAAGACCGGAATGCCCAGCAGCACGGTTTCGGTCCGGTTCAGCCGCCAGCCCTCCCGGCCATAACGGTTCAACGCCGCCAGCATCTGGTCCTGCCTGCTGCTTCCAAGCGTGAACACAAGGGGTTCGACACGGTATTCATAGCGTTTCATGCACCCGCTTCCTTTCTCTAGTGCGGTACAGCGTACACCCCCTGCGTAACCCGCGCAACTGCGCCTGTCGGTCGCTTCACGCTTTGCCAGAGGAAGCCCCATGCGCCGGTTCGTCGGGCAACGGTTCGCCCACCCGCCGATGCAGGAATGGTACCCGTCCCGCGGGCCCATTTCGCCGCGCAATTCGTTTTCGCAGAGGCACTTGCGCTTCTTTGCGCATTTCTTTCCGCCTTTGTTCCGTCCCTAATCCGGCAAAAAGTTGCAACGAGGAAATGTTTCTCGATATAATTTTCTCGATAAAAGTTTCTCGATACCCCGTTCCCCATTTCAACACCTGCCATGAAAGGAACCACTGCATGCATGCCCGGGATGTCCACTCAACCCTCTGCGAGGCCGTCGGCGCGGCCGGGACCCTTCCCCAAGCGCCCAACGCCGCTCCCAAGTCCCTTTGCGCCCTGCCGGAGGACGTTGCGCGGTTGCGGCCGCAGTTCATGGCCGAACGGGAAGACTGGGACGAGGCCCGTCCCGAGCCGCGGTGAATGACGGAGCGAACGAAGGAAGCGCCAATGAAGACCGAAGACAGTATTGAGATTTGCATGGGCAGTTCGTGCTTTGCCCGGGGAAACCGCGAGAACCTTGAGGTGGCGGAGCGGTTTCTTGCCGAGCACGGGCTGAAGGCGGAAATCCGCCTTGCCGGGAGCCGCTGCGCCGGCGAGTGCCGGAAGGGCCCAAACATTGCCATCAACGGCGTGGCGCACCAGGGCGTGGACAGCGGTTCGCTCATTGACCTGCTCAACGCCGGGTTTGCCGCCCGCGGGGAGAAGGCCTCATGAACCACCAGCACCCCGTATTCACGGTTGAGACAGAATGCCAGGACTGCTACAAGTGCCTGCGCCGCTGTCCCGTGAAGGCCATCCGCGTGGAGAACGGCCATGCCATGGTGATGCCGGACACCTGCGTGTCCTGCGGGGCCTGCGTGGAGGCGTGCCCGGTGCACGCCAAGCGCATACGGGACGATGTCGGCCGCGCAAAGCGCCTTGTGGCCTCGGAGCGCAGGGTGTGCGTGTCGCTGGCGCCGTCGTGGGTGAGCGAGTTTCCCGGCGTGACGGAAGCGGCGATGGTTGCCGCGCTGCTGAAGCTCGGCTTCGCCGCGGTGGGAGAGACCGCAGTGGGCGCGCAGGAGGTGTCGGCGGCGGTGGCCGCGGACATGGCGCGGCCCGGAGGCCGCATCCTGGTGTCATCCGCGTGCCCCGCGGCGGTGGAATACCTGTACAAGTACCTGCCCGACCAGGCGCCGTGCGTGACCCAGGTCCATTCGCCCGTGCTGGCGCACTGCCGTCTGTTGCGCCGCGCGTTCGGCGAAGACATCGCCGTGGTGTTCTTCGGTCCCTGCATTGCCAAGAAGAATGAGGCCGACCGGCATCCCGGCCTGCTCAATCTCGCCCTGACCTTCACCGACCTGCGTGCCTGGCTCCAGGAGGAAGACATCCGTCCGGAGGCGGTTGTGCCCGGGGCCGAAGACCGCTTTCTCCCGGAACGGGCGCATGAAGGGGCGCTGTACCCCGTTGAGGGCGGTATGATCGAGACAGTGAAGGCCCGCGTGACCGTCCCCGGCGCCCGGTATGTCACCCTCGCCGGCCTGCACAACATTCGCAGGGGGCTGGAAGGCCTTGCGCCGGACCTGCTGGCCGGCCCCCTGTTTGTTGAATGTCTCGCCTGTGAGGGCGGCTGCATAGCCGGCCCCTGCGCCGCGGAGCAGGGAGCGACGCTGGCCCGGAGGCTTCGCGTCGAGGATTACACCCGCTGGCCCGACGCGCCGCCCGCCGCCGTTGTCACCGTGCCGGTGGCGGAGGTGTTTCAATTCACCCCGGCGGTCCCGCCCCATCCCGGCAAGACGTGCATTGCCGAGGCACTCAAGCGCATCGGAAAAGTCAGCACGGCCGATGAACTGAACTGCGGCGGCTGCGGCTACAACACCTGCCGCGACTTTGCCGCCGGCTTCATCGAGGGGCGCGCCGAACCGACCATGTGCGTGTCGTACATGCGCAAGCTCGCGCAGAAGAAGGCCAACGCACTGCTGCGCTGCATGCCGTCCGCGGTCGTCATCGCCGACAAGGACCTGCGCATCATCGAGTGCAACGAGCAGTTTGGCGGCATGTTCGGGGAGGAGCTGTCGCAGGTGTATGACGTGCGCCCCGGCCTGGCCGGATGCATGCTCGCCAAAGTCGTTCCCTTCGCGGAAATGTTCCAGACCGTGCTCAGGACGGGACGCGAGATCCATTACGATCACTACCGCTGTGACGGGCGCCTTTTCAACATCACGCTGTTCGCCGTGGAGCCGCACGAGGCCGTTGGCGGCGTGATTCTCGATGTGACCCGCCAGGAGTTCCGCCGCGACCAGATCGCCCAGCGCGCAAACGAGGTGATCAAGCGCAACCTCTCGACCGTGCAGGACATCGCCTGCCGGCTGGGCGAGCACATGGCCGACACCGAAATCCTGCTCCGCTCGATCGCCGAGGGATTCGCGATGGGGGACGGGCGGCACGGAGACTGGGGGGACCATGGGCGCGAATGATCTCTTCATCGAGGTGGACTTCCAGCAGTGCCGCAAGCACGGGCAGAACATCTGCGGAGACGCCTTCCAGTTGCACAAGATCCCCGAGCAGTCCCGGGTCATCTCGGTTCTGTCGGACGGACTGGGCAGCGGGGTGAAGGCGAACATCCTCGCCTCCATGACGGCGTCCATGGCGTGCCGCTTCGCGGCAAGCAACATGGACTTCGTGCATTGCGCGGAGATCATGATGGACGCGCTGCCGGTGTGCCAGGTGCGCAGGATAAGCTACGCCACCTTCACCATTGTGGACTGCCACAACAGCGGCCGCACGCGCATTATCGAAATGGACAGCCCGGAATTCCTGCTGGTCCGGGAAGGGGCGGCCGTGTCGCTGCCCCGCGAGGAAATGGCTTCGCCGCGTTGGCAGGACCGCAAAATCCGCTTCACCCAACTGCAAATGGAGCCCGGCGACCGGCTGGTGTTCTGCACCGACGGCGTGTCGCAGGCGGGACTCGGCTCGGCGGAATACCCCCTCGGCTGGCGCGAGGAGGGATGCCGGGAGTTTGTCCTGGACCAGGTCGCCGGCCACCCGGCGGTTTCGGCGCGGCATTTGGCGGAGAACCTGCTGGCCGCCGCACTCTGCCGCGAGCCGCGCCGCCGGGCGCAGGACGACATGAGCGTGGGTGTCATCTACTTCAGAAATCCGCGGCGGCTCATGGTGCTTTCGGGCCCGCCCTTTTCAAAGGACCGCGACGGCGAATATGCCCGGTTGCTGGACGGATTCGAGGGAAAGAAGGCCATCTGCGGCGGTACCACGGCAACAATCCTGGGGCGCGAACTGAACCGCGGCGTGAGACTGGAGCTTCACGGCACCTCCCCGCACCTGCCGCCCCTCTCCTACATGGACGGGGTGGACCTGGTCACAGAAGGCATTCTGACGCTGACCAGCGCCGCACAAATGCTGGAGGATCGGGCGCCGCTGCCCGCCAACAACCCGGCGGCGATGCTGGTGGATCTCATGCTGGAAAGCGACGTCATCGCGTTCGTCGTGGGCAGCCGCATCAATGAGGCGCACCAGGACCCAAAACTGCCAATGGACATTGAGATTCGGCGAAACATCATCAAGCGCATCGCCAAAACGCTTGAGGACCGCTATCTGAAAGAGGTTTCCGTCCGGTACATCTGACCCCAACGGACGGCCACGACAAGGGAGAAGGAGAACATCATGACGACAGCACAGGCGCTCAGAAAATTTGAAAAGGTTTGCGAAATACTGGACGGCCATGGACGCGACCCCGCGAAGCTGGTGCCCATCCTCCAGGCGGTGCAGGCGGAGTACCGCTATCTGCCTGAAGAAGTGCTCGCCTACGTGGCCACCTCCTTGGGACTGCCTCCGGCACGGGTGTTCGGAGTGGCGACCTTTTACGCCCATTTCGCGCTCAAGCCCAAGGGCAAATACGTGATCCACGTGTGCGACGGAACGGCCTGCCATGTGAAGGATTCGGACGGGCTGCTGGGCGCCATCCGCAAACGCCTGAAACTGGAGCCGGGCCGCAACACCACACCCGACCTGCTGTTCACCGTGGAGACGGTGTCCTGCCTCGGCGCGTGCGGACTGGCCCCGGTAATGGTTGTCAACGAGTCGGTGTACGGGCAAATGACACCGGATGCGTGTGTTGCCGTCATTGACAAAATCATGGAAAGCGAGGTGCGCCAATGAACACCGCATGTGAAACCAGACCTGTGCCGGATCTCGCCGCGGAGTCGGCCGCCCATGCCCGCGCCATTGCGGCGGTGAAGCGCCGTGTCATTATCTGCGCTGGCACCGGCTGCGTGGCCGGCGGGGCGCTGAAGGTGCATGAGGCTTTTGTGCAGCAACTGCGCGGACTCGGTCTTGAAGTGGCCACCGACCTGGCGGACGCCGCGAAGGGCGGCGCGGCCATTGACGTCTACTTGTCCAAGAGCGGCTGTCAGGGGTTCTGTCAAATGGGGCCGCTGGTGACCGTGGAACCCGATGGACTGCTCTACACCCATGTGAAAGCCGAAGATGTGGCCGAAATCGTGAAGGCCACTCTGGTGGAGGGCGGCGTGGTGGAACGGCTGCTCTACACCGATCCAAGGACGGCCGAACGGCGCCGGGGCAAGAACGACATTACCTTCTATCAGCGCCAGTCGCGGACGGTGCTGCGCGAGTGCGGCGTGATTGACCCGGAGGACATCCGCGAGTACATCCACTCGGGCGGCTATGCGGGCGCGCGCCGCGCCCTGCTGGAGATGACCGACCGGGAAGTCTGCGACGAGGTGATGCGCTCGGGCCTGCGCGGCCGCGGCGGCGGCGGGTTTCCCACGGGACGCAAGTGGGACCTGACCCGCGTGCAGCCCGGCCCCAAGAAGTATGTCATCTGCAACGGCGACGAGGGCGATCCGGGCGCGTTCATGGACCGCAGCGTGATGGAGGGAAACCCCCACGCGGTGATCGAAGGCATGATCATCGCCGCACGCGCCATCGGAGCCGACGAGGGCTATGTCTACGTGCGCATGGAATACCCCCTGGCGGTGAAACGGCTCCGCCGCGCCGCCGGGGACGCGCACAGGTCGGGCGTGCTGGGCATGAACATCTTCGGCAGCGGGCTTAACTTCGACCTCCACATCATGGAAGGCGCGGGCGCCTTCGTCTGTGGCGAGGAAACGGCGCTCATGGCGTCCATCGAGGGCAGACGCGGCATGCCCACGCCCAAGCCGCCCTTCCCCGCCGAAAGCGGGCTGTGGGGAAAGCCGACTGTCATCAACAACGTGGAAACGCTGGCCAGCATACCGCGCATCCTGCGCGACGGGCCGGACGCGTTCCGCGCGCTGGGCACGCCCGCCTCACCCGGCACCAAGACTTTCGCGCTCACCGGCCACGTGGCGAACACGGGGCTCATAGAAGTGCCTTTTGGCACGACGCTGCATGAGATCGTGAACGCGATAGGCGGCGGCGTCACGGACAAGGCCGGTCTCGTTTCAGAGGACGGATTCAAGGCGGTGCAGATCGGCGGTCCGTCGGGCGGCTGCCTGACAAGGGAGCACCTGAACCTCCCGCTCGATTTCGATTCGCTGCGCCAGGCCGGCGCCATGGTCGGATCGGGCGGACTGGTGGCGATGAACAACCAGACCTGCATGGTCGGCATTGCCCGCTTCTTCATGCAGTTCACGCAGAACGAGTCGTGCGGCAAGTGCGTGCTGTGCCGCGAGGGCACGCGGCAGATGCTTGCGCTCCTCGACGACATCATCGAGGGCCGCGGCACGGCGCAAACGCTCGAAACACTGGAGGAGACCGCGCACGCGGTGCGCGTCGGCTCCCTGTGCGGCCTGGGGAAGACCGCGCCCAATCCGGTGCTTTCGACGCTGCGGCACTTCCGGGGTGAGTACGAGGCGCACGTGTTCGACAAGCGCTGCCCGGCGGGCGCCTGCCGCGCGCTGGTCAACCCGGAGATAGATCCCGCCAAGTGCTCCGGCTGCGGCGTGTGCGTGCGCAAGTGCCCCGTGGGCGCCATCACCGGCGAGCGCAAACAGCCCCATGTCATCAATGCCGAAACCTGCATCAAGTGCGGCGCGTGCATCAATGCCTGCCGCTTTGCGGCAATTGCCTGAGGAGAGACGCCATGGACACCCCCGAAGTGAAGACGATGACCGTTGACAACCGCGAAGTTGAATTCAGCACGGAGCGCAATGTGCTCGAAGTCGCGCGCAAGGCGGGGATTGACATCCCCACCTTCTGTTACCACTCGGAACTGAGTGTGTACGGCGCCTGCCGCCTGTGTCTGGTGGACGTCGAGGGGCGCGGCATACAGGCGTCCTGTTCGGTCAAACCGGAACCCGGCATGCGCGTGCGCACCAACACCAGTGAGGTCCGCGGCATCCGCAGGATTGCTATCGAACTGCTGCTGGCCAACCATGAAATGAACTGCCCGACCTGCGCCAAGAGCGCCTCGTGCCGCCTGCAGGAACTGGCGCAGCGCATGGGCATTGATGAAATCCGGTACCGGCGCGTGCTGGAGCACAGGCCCATTGATCGCGCGTCGAACGCGCTGGTGCGCGACCCGAACAAGTGCATCCTGTGCGGCGACTGTGTGCGGGCCTGCCACGAGACCCAGGGCGTGGGCGCAATAGACTTCGCGTACCGGGGCGTCGCAAGCGCGGTGCTCCCCGCCTTTGATAAAACCCTGGAGCAGGCCGAATGCGTCTATTGCGGCCAGTGCGCCGCGGTGTGCCCCACGGGCGCGCTGACCGCCAAGCCCGAGACAGGGGCCGTGTGGAGGGACATTGACGACCCGAATGCCGTCGTGGTGGCGCAGTTGGCGCCGGCGGTGCGCGTCGGCCTGGGTGAGTTCTTCGGCGCAAAGCCGGGCGGTGTGACCACCGGCCAGGCCGTCGCCGCGCTGAAAGCGGTTGGCTTCGACAGGGTGTACGACACCTCCTTTGCGGCCGACATGACCGTGCTGGAGGAAAGCACCGAATTTCTGGACCGTTTCGCCAACGGCGGGGTGCTGCCCCTGTTCACCTCATGCTGCCCGGCCTGGGTGCGCTTTGCCGAGCAGTATTACCCCGAGTTCCTTCCCAACCTGTCGTCCTGCAAATCGCCGCAGCAGATGTTCGGCTCGGTGGCGCGCAGGATACTTCCCGCGCAGTTGTGCGCCGGCGGCAAACGGCTGGTGGTGGTCTCGGTCATGCCCTGCACGGCCAAGAAGGAGGAGGCCAAACTGGACAAGTTCAGAAACGCAGGGCAGCCCGATGTGGACCACGTCATTACCACCGTCGAATTGGGGCAGATGATTCGGCAGGCCGGGTTGTCGCTCGACGCGCTGGAACCGGAGTCTTTCGACATGCCGCTGGGCTTCAAGAGCGGCGCGGGTGTCATCTTCGGCGCGTCCGGCGGCGTGACCGAGGCCGTACTGCGCTATGCCGTGGAAAAGGTGCAGGGCCGGCCGCTGGCGTCGGTGGACTTCAGGCAGGTGCGCGGCGAGGCGGGGTTGCGCGAGGCAAACATCGCGGTCAACGGCGTCGAACTGAAGCTGGCCGTGGTGCACGGGCTGGCCAACGCGCGGCGCGTGGCCGAAAGCGTGCGCTCGGGCGAACGGGAGTACCATCTCATCGAGGTGATGGCCTGTCCCGGCGGCTGCGTCAACGGCGCGGGCCAGCCGTCCACGCTCGACGCCGCGGCCAGGCGGGTGCGCGCCAAGGCGCTCTACGACAACGACAAAATGCTCGAACTGCACAAGTCGCAGGACAACCACGAACTGCGCCGCTGCTACGCCGAGCATCTCGGCGAGGTCGGGGGGCATGGCGCGCATGAACTCCTCCACACCGGGTACCAGAACCGGCGGCGCATGACCGACGCCAGGCTGACACTGATCGGCGGCGCCGAACAGGAGCGCATTCCCGTGTCGGTGTGCGTGGGAACAAGCTGCTTCCTCAACGGTTCGCAGGAAATCCTCAAGGGTCTGATGGAATACGTGCAGGGCCAGGGTCTGGAGGATGCCGTTCACCTGAGCGCAACGTTCTGCATGGAGCGCTGCGGTGACGGGCCCAGTGTGTGTGTCGGCGATGAAGTCCTGAAACACTGCTCCCTCCCCGTCGCAATCGAAGCGCTGGACGCGCAGCTGAAACAGAGCGGAGCGGCTGTCCGGTAGATCTTCAGCATCATTTCGTCCTGACATCCGGCCGGCGCCAACGCCGGCCGGATTTTCCGCATGTGGACCCCCGCCCCGAAACGTTGCTATGATGCGAAACGACCGTCCGCAAACCGTTATGCACGGTCTGGCCAAGAATACCGATGGAGCCCCCAATGACAGGTCCTGAACCCTTTCCCGTGGAAATCCTGCACCGGCCCGGCGCGGTACTGCGCATGCGGCCGAAGACGCGGGGTGCCTTCGTCATTGCCCAGACGCAGCGGGTATACGCGGAGGCCCACGGCACCGGATTGGTCATGGACGTGCTGCGTCCCACAGGGACGGGCAATGGTGCGGCGATCATTGATGTCGTGAGCAGCGGCTGGCAGAGCGACCGGGTGGTCTACAATGAGCATCTGGGTTTTGGCCTGTGCGACGCGCTGTGCGCGCAGGGATTTACCGTGTTTGCGGTGCTGCCCGGCTCATCAAACCTGTTCACCGGCCCCGAAATGGTCCGCCATGTGCAGGCCGCCATACGGCATGTGCGTGCCCATGCGGCGGAGTTTGGAATTGACCCGGCCCGGCTGGGGATTGCGGGTGCATCGGCGGGCGGTCATCTGGCCGTGCTGGCCGCGCTGACACCGCAGGTGGGACGCCCCGAAAGCCGCGATGCGTGGCGGCGTCCCGGAACGGCGGTCGGCGCGGTGGCGGCCTTCTTTCCGCCGTCGGACCTGGTGGATTTCTGGGGCGTTCGCCTCGACCAGTTTCAGGTGGAGGGGATGGACGTGCCGGGGCTGCTGTTCCGCGGCGGTCTGAGCGGCCGTTCCCAGCGGGAGATAGTGGCGCGGCTGGAGGAGTTGTCTCCGGTGCGGGTGGTCGCGCATTTCCGTGACCGGCATTCGGATTCTGTTCCCCCGCCGTTGATGCTGTTTCACGGAACCGGGGACCGTGTGGTGCCGCCGGAACATTCGGAACGGCTGCGGGACGCCTGGAGGGCTGCCGGCGGAAGCGCGGAACTGCGTCTGCGCGAGGGCGCCGACCATGCATGGGCCGACAACCGCGCGGAAATGGAGCAGGCGGCGGCCTGGCTTGCGGAGACACTGCCGCGGTAATGCGGCGGAGAGAAGAGGATACCGGCAATATGGCAACAGAAATCACATTGAACGGCGAGGCGCGGACGGTGGCGGAGGGAAGCACGCTGCTCGCGCTGCTCGGAGAATTGGGGCTGGACCAGAAGGCGGTTGCGGCGCAGGTCAATGACGCCATTGTTCCGCGCGAAGCGCATGCGGCAACGGTTTTGCAGACCGGCGACGTGGTGGAAGTGGTCCGCTTCGTGGGGGGCGGATGATGAACCACGCCGAACGGATGGCCGTGTTCGCGGATGCGGACCTGTATGTGGTTATCACAGGCGAATTCTGCGCCGGCCGAAGCGCGCTGAAGGTGCTGGACGCCTGCCTCGAAGCCGGAGTCAAACTGGTACAGATGCGCGAGAAGAACGGTTCCGACTTGGCCCTGTATGAACTTGGGCGTGCATTTCGTTCCAAGACCCGCGAAGCGGGCGCGTTGATGATTGTGGACGACCGCGTGGACCTGGCGCTGGCGTTGGACGCCGACGGGGTGCATCTGGGCCAGACGGACCTGCCCATCGCCGCTGCACGGCGGATTGCACCCGAACTGGTGATCGGCGCTTCAAGCCACAACCCCGAAGAGGCCATTGCCGCGCAGGATGCGGGCGCAAGCTATGTCAACATCGGGCCCATTTACCCCACCCAAACCAAATCTGTACCCACGGGGGTCGTGGGATTGGACATGATAGACGCGATCCGCCCGCTGCTGCGGGTGCCGTTCACCTGCATGGGCGGCATTAAGAGGGACAACATCGCTCCGGTGGTGGCGCGCGGCGCCCGCCACTGCGCCGTGGTTACCGCAGTCACCGCGGCACCCGATCCGGGTGCTGCTGCGGCCGAGCTTCGGGGGCTTGTCTGCGCGGGACGTTCCGGCTGGTAACGGGCAATCTCAGAACTTGTAACTGTACTGGACGGTGAAGCAGTTCTCGTCGAGGTGAATTTTGGTTCCCTTTCCGACCATGGAGAACAAGTCCCCCTTGCCGCTGTCGGTCATTGTGTTGCCGAAAGCGTGCTCGTAGGTGAAATGAATGTCCGAGTTCTCGGTGATGGCGTAGGACACGCCCGCGGTTGCGGACAGTTCGGTTATGGCCGGGAACAGTGCATTGGCGAACACAACTTCGTCGGAGATGGGGGACTTTCCATACGACAGGCCACCGCGCAGCGTCCACTTGGGGTTCACTGTCCAGGTCACACCGGCCTTTACCACATGCTGGTCCTTCCAGCCAAAACCGCCCCGTGCACAGCTTCGCGCAATTTGTGCCACGCCCTCCCAATTGATGTATTTGTAGTCAAGCAGCAGTTCCACATCCGGTGTGGCCTTAAAGGCTATGCCCGCCTGAACGGTCTGGGGCAGGTCGAGCGGGCCGGGCAGCAGGTCCTTGTACTTGCCCAAAGTCTGCACCCACTGTGGCGTGGTGTACGCCGCGCCGAAACTCCAGCGGTCCCAGTTCTTGTACACGCCGAGCGTCAATCCGCCGCCCAGACCGTCCTCCCAGTCATTGCTGCCCGACGTTTTCCAGAAACCCAGGGTGAGCATATCCGTCTTGAAGCGCTCATAATCCAAGTTGGCGGCAACGCCCAGCGACCATCCGTTGTCAAACTTGTGGGCGTAGGCGAGACTCAGTTTCATCACGCCGTACTGTGTGCGCCGGTCAAAGTTCTGGCCAAGAATCCGTGGAATGACCGTGCGGGAATGGGCATAGTCCACTCCCATGCCGTTCACGGCAAACAGCCCCACGCCGAAAGCGCCCTGCCCGTGCGGGAAGATCAAGCCCATCGCAGGGATGGGAAAGGCACCGTCGTCACCCATCCGTCCCGCAGCCTCGTTGGGCAGCAGAAACCCGTGGGGCTCCATGAAACGGTTCGGCCTGAAATACTCGAAACTGAAGTCAAAGCGGCGGTCCAGGTCCACGATGCCGGCTGGGTTCAGCAACACCCAGGTGCTGTCCTTGGGACTGGCCACGCCCGCGCCGCCCGTGCCCTGCTGCAGCGCCCCGATTCCGATAAGCTGGTGTCCGTCGGTTGCCTGCGCGGGCAGGACCGCGCCCGCCGCAATGAATGCAACACTCACGAACCGTCTCACCGGTCCAGGCAGCACGTTTCCAATCCGGTATAGGTTCACTGTAATCATTGCACAAACTCCTTCTCTCCATTCATTGACCGTTGTCATGACAGAATTCATTAAAATCATGCTCATGTTAATCATGTTTCGTGGCTTAACGCAGATTGGGTCTTCTCTATTCCCATGGAAGCTGTCTCGGACGAATCGGTGGGGGAGATCCCCGTCGGTCAGCCACCAGTTGTCAGAATTCGACACGGGGCTGCGAGGCAAGGCATTTGCACGAGCAGGACCACCATGAATGGTGGCTGCCCACAACTCTTGGGACCTTTCCAAGAAATACGGAGTGTGACTGATGCAATGGAAGTGTGGAAATGCACTGCCCCAATCCGCAGCGGAGGTTGTCCGGCGGCGCTCGAAATGTACGGCGAAGGCGGAAAGGGAGTATAATGAACGTGCAACGCAAGACAAAGGAGCAGTGGATGCCTATACAGCGCGTGTTTCTGATTGTTGTGCTCCTGCTGGGCGCGGCGAGTGTGCCGGTGATGGCGCAAGATGCGAACCAAAACCCGGACGCCAATCCGGGGCTCGATGCTGCGGCGCAGGCAACCGCCCGGCTGCAACAGACCCCGGAGTCGAAGGTGGTGTCGGTGTATGTCATGGGCAATGTGGAGGTTGTGGGAGGCGGGAAGGTGGCCATACATGTAAACAGCGCCCGGGAAACAAACGGGGTCGGACTGCATGCAC